>CAMCFD010000022.1 GCA_945874115.1 Rickettsia typhi
ACCGATTCTAATATAAATTTAGTATTGCTTGCGATCAAAGAACCAGAAAAATCAAACGCTGACAATAGTTTATTTTGCGTCGAGATTTCGTCAAGCGCTTCAAAATCGCAATTATTGGCAGCATTGAATGAAAGCGGAATTGAGGCAAAAATTCTCAAAACTGTACAGTTAAAAACCGTGAACGACATTTCGTTTCATTTAGTTGAGGCCCTAGGTTTCTATGACGAAAAAAGTTCTGAAATTGTGAGTTTAACAAAACATAAAATTAAGCCTTTTGTTAAGATTTTGGGAGTTTTTCCGCGAGATTGTTAAATTTGCAACACTTTGACTTTGTCAGTTTTTTGCATCAATTAATTGACGAAACCACCCCTATTTTATTCGAGCCAAGCCTTCACACAGCTATTATTCTGGGCCAAGTTTGCGACTTGACAAATAAAATGGAACAGATATAATACCAGCCTCCTCTTAATTTAATTGAATTTCGAGGCCTTCTTTTTCGCGTTTTGCTTAAGAGAAACTTTTTAGGGAAAATCTGTCAAAGGCTTGATTATAGGGCTTTGCTCTTATTTATTTCGCGATAGAAATCCTAAGAAATATTGGTTTTTAAACAGTTAAATAATTATAAAAATGACTAAAAGATTAAACGCTAAGAAAAAACTTAGTAGAAAATTAGGTGCGAGCCTTTGGGGACAACCTAAAGACAGCTTCGAAAAAAGAAATTATCGTCCCGGACAACACGGAAAAAGCTCAAAAGGCAGAACTTCTGACTACGGAACTCAGCTTCGCGCTAAGCAAAAAATGAGATTTTACTACGGAAACATCACTGAAAAACAATTCAGCAACACTTTCTCTTTGGCTTACAAAATGAAGGGCGATGCGAGTGAAAACTTCATCGGCTTGCTTGAAACCAGACTTGATACAATCGTTTATCGCGCTAATTTTGTTCCGACAGTTTTTGCGGCAAGACAATTTGTTAACCACAAACATGTTTTGGTTAACGGCAAATCTGTGAACATCGCGTCTTACAAACTTAAGGTTGGCGACGTTGTGCAAATTCGCGAAAAATCACGCAAATTAAACATTGCAATTGAATCAATTCAAAAATTAGAACGCGATATTCCTTCTTATTTACAACTTGACAAAGACAATTTTGCGATTAAATTAATCGCTCAACCAGTTTTTGCTGAAGTTCCTTACGCTTGCGAAATGGAGCCTCACTTGGTTGTCGAATATTATTCAAGATAGTTTTACCCGAATTTTTCAATCCCTTTTTACCACGAAGGGATTGATTCTCTCCTCACTTTTTCTTTTTTACAACGTTCACAAAAAACATTCTTTGACATAAATTTAAATTTACGCTAAAATTTCAAGCTATTAGTTTTCGAGAGATTCTTCTCAAAATAAAATATCGGAATTTCTGGTTATTTTGTCATTTCTGCGCAAGTGAGAATAAGATAAATTCTCGTTCGCACAGCCAATAGCAAAGCTAGATGGTGATGGACGCAACAAGTCATTACCAAAAATATTAATAATAAAAAATAAATTTATGACAATTTCAATGTATCAATCTTCGATTCCTGTTTTTATTCACAATTTGAATAATTTGTCAACAATTTTGAAAAAAGGCGCAGATTATGGTGCGGCAAAAAAAGTTGATGAAGCTGTTTTGTTAAATTCGAGACTTATTTGCGACATGTTTTCATTGGCCCGACAAGTTCAAATTGCTTGCGATTCAGTGAAAGCGGGCGCAGCACGACTTGCTGAAGTTGAAATGCCTAGTTTTGAAGATAATGAGAAAACTTTTGGCGAATTGCAAGAGCGCATTGCAAAAACAATAAAATTTTTACAAACTATTAAGCCCGAACAAATTGATGGAAAGGAAAATTTGAAAATTAGTTATGTTTCGCGCGGCAAAGAAAGTAATTTTATTGGCCAACCTTATTTGTTGAATTATGTTCTTCCGAATTTATATTTTCACATCACAACTGCTTATGCAATTTTAAGACATAATGGCGCAGATATCGGTAAGAAAGATTATTTAGGTTAGTTTTTCAAAGCTTAATTGCGGGGTTTTAAGGGCCGCAATTAAGCTATTTATCTTGTGCGATTTCGAATTGCTTAGAATATAAATTTGCGTAAGATCCGCCCTTTTCCAACAATTCTTTGTGAGTTCCTGATTCAATAATCTTACCGTGAGAAACTACGAAAATTTTATCAGCGTGAATTACGGTCGACAAACGGTGGGCGATCACAAGTGTCGTTCTGCCACTCATAAGCTTGTCGAGCGCGTCTTTAATCAGCCTTTCAGAAATTGGGTCAAGCGCAGAAGTTGCCTCGTCAAGAAGCAAAATTGGTGCGTTATATAAAATTGCGCGCGCAATGGCGATTCTTTGCCTTTGGCCACCAGAAAGACGAATTCCATTTTGGCCAATTTTAGCTTGATAACCTTCTTTTAATTGACTAATAAATTCGTCAGCTTCGGCCATTTTAGCGGCCGCGATAATTTCTTCTTCGGTCGCATTTTCTTTGCCATAACGAATGTTTTCAAGAACAGTGTCATCAAACAACATGACTTCTTGATTCACAACCGACATAGATTGTCGCAGCGACGAAATTGTTATGTCACGAATGTCATGTCCGTCAATTTTAATTGAGCCAGAATTTGGATCATAGAAACGCAAAATCATACTCATAATTGTCGATTTTCCGCCGCCCGAATGTCCGACCAAAGCAACTGTTGTGCCGGCTTTAATTTCGATGTTGATTTTTTCTAAAGCATTTCTGTCATCGATATAGCTGAAATCAACATTTTCAAACTTTATTTCACCTTGAACGTTTTTAAGATTTAGCGCATTTGGTTTATCGACAATTTTCGCTTTTTCATCAATGGCGCGATAAAATCTCGTCGCAGCCGCCAAGCCCATTTGAATTCCTGAATTCATGCCAGAGACTGATTTTAGCGGCCTGTATGCCATCAACATTGCGGTGAAGAACGAGAAAAAAGCACCCGGAGTCGTTTGTCCGTTCAACACTTGATATCCACCATACCAAATCACCGCAGCGACGCCGATTCCACCTAAACTTTCGACGAAAGGCGAAGAAATTAGCGAGATTCGCGAGATTTTTTTGCCCATTTTAAAAATGCTTTCAACAATGACCGACATTCTTTTAATCTCGAATTCTTCGCAATTATAAGCCTTAACAAGCTTTGAATATTGCAAAGTGTCAGTCATTTGCGTCGCGAATTTTCCAGCCATTTCTTGGTTTTTGTAAGATAAATTGCGCAATTTTCGTCCCAATTTATAAATAGGGTAAGCCGCAAGTGGAAAGCCCACGAAAGCAACAAGCGAAAGCTCGAGACTTTGATAAAACATAACCGCGACCAAGGCCACCAAAGTGAATAATTGCTTGACGAAGCCGTTAATTGCAGTGTTTATCATGCCAACAATCATGCCAATTTCATTCATGATACTTGCAATCATATTTCCAGAAGAACTGTTGTGAAGCTTTGCTATGTCTGACTTTATGAAGTGTGCATACATTCTAACTCGCATGTCAGAAGTGATGCGCAAAGTGAGGATATTCATCGTCAAAAGCTGAAAATAAGTCGCGAAACCTTTAATCACGGTGACCGCGAGAACTATAATCGGAATATAAAGCAGCGCATTTGATTTTTTATCGACGAATACTGAATCGAGTGCGGGCTTGACTAAGTAAGCATGAACTGAAGTCATTGCGGCAATTACCAACATCAACAAAACTGAAATCAGGAAAGTTTTGCGATGAGTAGCAACATATTCTTTCGTGATTCTTTTGACTAAATACCAAGTGTTATCGTAGTCAATTTCAGGTTTTTCAATAATCGATTTATCTGTCATTTCTTTAAAAATATTAAATTTTCTAACTATTTCTAAATTATTATAATTTTTTAGTTATATTGCAAGATTTTAAGGTGCGCATTCAAATTTTAGCGCTTCAATTGGCAAAAAGACAAAGCTTAAATCTTGCATTTATAATGATATAGAGCTATAATAGAGTATATTTAAAAAAATACAAGTTTTTATAAAAATGATTAATATTTTCGAAACATATAAGCAGATTTTTTGTGTCATTTTGCAGGAAATTGCACTTGAAAACAATGTTGAAATTTCGGGCGAAGTTTTTGCTAATTTTAACATCGAGCCAGCAAAAGAAAAATTACATGGAAGCTTTGCCTGCAACGCCGCAATGGTTTTGTCGAAAAAGTTTTCGGCGGTTGAAAGTTTGAATAATCCGCGAAAATTGGCGGGTGAAATTATCAAAAGAATCGAGGCTAAAAAATCACAAGATTCTTATCTAAAAAGCATTGAAAAGCTTGAAATCGCAGGAGCTGGCTTCATCAACATTTTCGTTAAAAATGAGGTTTTTTACCAAATTTTGGGCGATTTATTGACACAAAAACGCTTTGTTTTCCCTAATTTAGGCCATGGCGAGAAGGTGAATTTAGAATATGCCTCGCCAAATCCCACTGGGCCAATTCATGTTGGACACACTCGCGGCGCAATTTATGGCGATGTTTTGGCGAGTTTATTGTCAAAAACGGGCTACGATGTTTTGAAGGAATATTATATAAATGACGCGGGTTCGCAGATTTTAACATTGGTGAAATCGGCTTATATTCGCTATTTGCAGGCTTGTGGCAAGAAAGTTGAAATCAGCGAAGGGCTTTATCCGGGCGAATATCTTGTTGCGATTGGCGAGGCTTTGCGCGAAAAATATGGCGAGTGTTTAAATTCGGATGAAAAAATCCGCGATTTCGTTGTTGACGAGATGATAAAAATGATTATCGCCGATTTAAAAGCGCTTGGAATCGAGCATAACAGCTATTTCTCGGAGAAAAAAGAGCTTCACGATAAAAATAAAATTGAAGAAGCAATCAAGATTTTGCGCGAAAAAGATTTAATTTATGTCGGAAAATTAGAAGCGCCAAAAACTGAAAAAGGCGTCGGATCCCTGCCCGAAGGCTATGCCGAAGAAGACCAAACTTTGTTTCGCTCAACTTTATTTGGTGACGATGTCGATCGCGTCGTTAAAAAATCTGATGGAACACCAACTTATTTCGCCGGAGATTTGGCTTATGTTTTAAGCAAATTCAGGCGCGGCGCTACAAAATTCATCATGCCACTTGGTTTCGATCATGCTGGTTATGTTAAACGCCTCACAGCCGCAGTTCATGCACTGACAGATGGCAAGGCTGAATTGAAAGTGATTTTATGTCAAATGGTGAAATTCATCAAAAATGGCGAGCCGCTGAAAATGTCAAAACGCGCTAATAATTTTATCACTGCGCGCGAAGTTATTGACGAAGTCGGCGCCGATGCACTGCGTTTCATAATGTTGACGCGAAAAAATGACGCACCTTTCGATTTCGATTTGGCGAAGGTTATTGAACAGTCGAAAGATAATCCTATTTTTTATGTTCAATATGCTCACGCGCGCTGCTGTTCGGTTTTGCGCAATTTGCATGGCGAAAATTTGTTGACAAATATCGAAAATGAAAAAGTTGATTTTGCGATTTTAGAAAATTTAACCGACGAAACTGAGCTTGAAATTATCAAAAAAATTGCCGCATTCCCACGTTTAATTGAAATGGCGGTTACAAGCTACGAGCCTCATCGCATCGCGTTTTATTTACAAGAACTTTCAGCACTTTTCCATTCACTTTGGAATAAAGGTGTTGATAATCCAGAATTAAAATTTATTATTAAAGATGATTTACAAAAAACTCAGGCGCGAATTTATTTAATTTTGGCGATAAAAATTATTATTGCAAATGGCCTTGACATCTTTAATATCAAAGCTTTACAGGAGATGAGATAATGGAAGATTTCGGATATTCAAAAGAACGCGAAGAAAATTATGCAAGCTCGCTGGTTAAGCGCGCCTTTTTGGTTGGCGCCAGCTTGTTTTCGCTTGCCTGCTTTGGATATATCACCGTCAGCGCTTATTATTTTTTCTCACAAAATGGTGGCGAAATTAAAACGATTGAAGCGCCGGCCGATCCAATCAAAATCGTTGAAAATGAAGCTTCTGGCGAGCAAAGTTCAATGAAAATTGACAGCTCAATTTATGAAGATATTTTTGGAACGCGTAAAAAAACTAAAGACATAAAACTTCGCGAAACCGTTGAACCAGCGCTTCCTCCGAAGCAAGAAATTATAGAAAAAAAACCTGAAGAAAAAAATATCGCAAAAGCTTCTGATGAAAAACCAGCATCTCACAGTCAATCAACCCAGACTCCGCTTGTGTCAACACCGAAAAAAATCATAGTTTATTCGCAAGATGAAATTAAAGGAAATGATAATTTATTACCAAATTCAAATAAAGTTGAGAAAAAACCGGAAGTAGCAGTTCAAAAACCCACCTCGAATAAAAAATATATTCGCGTGCAAATCGCCGCTCTTACTTCAAAACAAGGTGCTCATCAATATTTAGAAAAACTTAAACAACAACATTCAAGCTTGTTTTCTGGACTCGAAGATTATATTCAAGAAATTGATTTAGGCAAAAGAGGAATTTTTTATCGCGTACAAATCGGCAATTTTTATGATCAAGTTCGCGCCGAAAATTTTTGCAAAAAATATACAACTCAGGCACAAAAATCACGAGCTGATTGCATCATTGTCGAATAAGTTGTTTTTATTATAAAATCAAGCGAGGCCTTTGATTTAGACAATTTAAAAACAAGAAAATATGAGGATATTCACGATTTTATTATTGTCAAACTTCGTGATTTTTTTCGATTCTTTCGCAGAAAATTTACTAGAAAATCGAGGTTTTGAGACAGAGAAACTGGAATCTTTCGAAGATAAAACTAATTCCAATCGCAAAAAAACAGTTGAAGAAAGACTTAATCATTTTAACGCATCAACAAAAACTCAATATAATAATGTTTTAAAAACTGATGAAAGCGGATCGAATTTAAGATTAAATATAGAAAATAACGCACGACAAAGACAGCCTTTTGAAACTCAAGATTCTTCTGGAATCATAAGCAGAAAAGCCTCACTTGAGCTTGGTTTTAGATCGAAAGACGATTTTTCTTTATATGTTAAAAGCAATATCGCTGACATTAATTATAATCTAAATCGCAAAAATAATCAGCTGAATATTGAAGCAAATAAGAACATAGAAAATCTCAATGTTGGACTGACTTACAGTTTCTAACCAAAAATGGTGCGGTCGAGAAGATTTGAACTTCCACGGATTTTACTCCACAACGACCTCAACGTTGCGCGTATACCAATTCCGCCACGACCGCAAATTTAAAACTAACACTTTGACCAAAACCTTTATTTTACTAAAGGCTTCAGCCTGTTTAAAGCTACAACAAACATTGACACATCGTGAGTTGTGTTAACTTTTATCTCGGCGATAAAATTATCATAAATCTCCACTAAATGCTTCGAATTGTTAATCCATTCGCCAACAACGTCAATTGCGCAAGATTTTTTGTCACAATTCGAATCAACAATTTGTTTCGCAATTTTCATTTGGTAAGAATAAAAATCTTCGATGATGGTTTTGTTAGAAAGTCTTTCCCAATATTCGTCACAAGGCAAATCTGACAAGGTGTTGCGCAGCCATTTTAGAGAGAAGCGCGTTCCTACTTCATAATAAATTTTGGCGATTGTTTTCAAGTCAAACTTTGCTTTGGCAGAAATTTCAGCAATATCAAAAGTTGAAGCGATTGGGTCCATCGACGCAATTTTTTGCGCCAAAATTGCCTGAACGTTATTCAAAGAATAAATCTCGCATTTTTTCTGGTAAGACAATTTTGAGTCTTGCGCCATAACTTGAGGCAAAAATCCAGAAAGTTCATCAGCGATCAATTTGAATCTTTTTATCACAACATCTAAATGACCACTAATGTGATTGCGAAGCAGCCACAAAATTGACCTTTCAAGAAGTTTATTTATAGAAAAACACATTTGCGCTTGAATGCGGTGAGAAACCGACGAATCAACATTTTCGATATCTTCCCAAACTTTTCTCAAACCAAAAGAATCGCAAGCGATAATAAAACATTTTACAACTTCAGAAACTTTAAAACCGCTTTCTTGACAAATTTGATTTATGAAGGTTATTCCAGCTCGATTCACAACAAAATTTGTGATTTGTGTTGCAATAATTTCGCGGCGCAGTTGGTGGTTTTTAATTTCATCGCCAAATTTTTCGCGCAATAATTTAGGGAAATAAGCACATAATTCTTCTTCAAAATATTCGTCATCTGGCAATTTTGATGATAGAAGTTCTTGATAAATTTCCATTTTCGAATAAGCAAGCATAACGCAAAGCTCTGGACGAGTAAATCCGATTTTATCAACTTGTCGTTTTTGCAATTCTTTAGTTGATGGTAAAAATTCAATTTTGCGATTTAATAAGCCAGATTTTTCAAGCTTACTCAGAAATTGTCCATAAATGCTAATTGATGAGATTCCTTGATTTTGCGCTATACTAATTGCTTGAGTTTGCAAGCGATTGTCGTTTAACACCAAGCCAGCAACATCATTAGTCATTGATTCGAGAATTTTATTTCTTTGCTCAAGATTTAATTTTCCCGCGCGCATCGCCTGAGTTAGTGCGATTTTGATGTTAACTTCGTGATCAGAACAATCAACGCCAGCCGAGTTATCCATTGCGTCGGTGTTGATGCGTCCGCCATTTAGCGCATATTCAATTCGTCCTTTTTGCGTGAATCCAAGGTTTCCGCCCTCGCCTATAACTTTACAACGAAGCTCGCAACCGTTGATACGCAAGGCATCGTTGGCACGGTCTCCAACTTCAGAATTATTTTCGTCAAGTGCTTTGACATAGGTTCCAATTCCACCGTTCCACATTAAATCAACAGGAGCTTTTAAAATCGCACTCATTAATTGAACTGGAGTCACTTCGTCTTCTTCGATCAACAAAACTTCTTTGATTTGTTTTGAGAGTTTTATCGATTTTGCGCCGCGTTCGAAAATTCCACCACCTTGTGAAATTAAAGATTTGTCATAATCAAGCCAAGATGAGCGCGGCAAGTTAAACATTCTTTGTCTTTCTTTAAATGATTTTTTCGCGTCAGGATTCGGATCAAGAAAAATATGCATGTGATTAAACGCCGCAACCATTCTAATGTGTGGCGACAATAACATTCCATTACCAAATACGTCGCCGGCCATGTCGCCAATTCCAACGCAAGTGAAATCTTGAGATTGCGTATCAATTCCCATTTCACGAAAATGTCGCGAAACAGAAACCCAGCCGCCTTTCGCCGTAATTCCCATTTTTTTATGGTCATATCCAACTGAACCACCCGAAGCAAAAGCGTCGCCAAGCCAGAAATTATATTCGGCCGAAATTGAGTTCGCGATGTCAGAGAAAGTCGCCGTTCCTTTATCAGCGGCAACGACTAAATATGGGTCAGAATCATCGTGTAATATAGTTTTTTGCGGATGAACAATTTTACCGTTAATAATGTTGTCTGTAAGGTCAAGAAGCCCACGCAAAAATATTTTATAGCATTCAATTCCCTCTTTGAGATATTCTTCACGAGTCATTTTGCTCGCGTCTTTTTTCACGACGAAGCCGCCTTTTGAGCCGACCGGAACAATCACAGCATTCTTCGTAGTTTGGGCTTTTACAAGACCCAAAACTTCGGTTCTGAAATCTTCGTGACGATCAGACCAGCGCAAACCGCCGCGCGCAACTTTTCCGCCGCGCAAATGAACGCCCTCGGTTTGATTCGAAAACACAAAAATTTCGGCATAAGGAAGTGGCAAAGGCAAATCAGGAACTTTTTTGCAATCAAACTTGAATGAAATATAACATTTAGGCTCATTATTTTCGTCAGTTTGATAAAAATTTGTTCTAAGTGTCGCATCAATTAAGCCAAGAAATTTGCGAATCGCAATATCGTGAGAAGCATCGGAAACCTTGTTTAAAGCTGATTTTATTTTGGCAAAAATTTCGCCAGCAAGCTCAACTCTTTTTGCAAAACTTAATTTTAAATTTACATCGAATTTTGCTTCAAACAAATCAACTAAAAGTTTTGTAATATTATCGTGCCTTACCAAAATGTTGGAAACATATTCTTGGTCGTGACGAAATCCCGCTTGATAAACATATTTAGCGTAAGCGCGAATCATCGAAACTTGGCGCCAATTTAAGCCGGCAGAAATAAATAAACGATTGAGTGAACCAACACCAAAAACTCCGGTCCACGCAAGTGAAATCGCTTGTTCGAAACGGGCTTTTAAATCTTCATTAAATTCTCGCGATTCGCCTAAATTAAGCCTAAAATAGTGAATCCAAACTTTTAATCCATCCTGCAAAGACACAACATAAACATGTTCGTGAATTACGTTGAGGCCAAAGCTCTCAAGAACCGGCATCATGTCAGAAAGAATAAGCTCTTTATTTGGACTGTAGATTTTTAACTCGGTCATGTTGCCGTCAACAACCGAACTTTTATATAAATTAAATAATATCGAATTTTTATCAACAGCCTCTTCAACTCTTGAAATATCAATCGCCGCACGCTTAAAATCGAAACGATTTTTATAACTTATCGTAAATGAATCGCGATATCTTTCAAACAAATCTTTAAGTTTATCGTCGCCAAATTTTTCTTGAATAGCTTCTTTCAAGCCTTGAGGCCAAGGTTTTGCAATTTCGGAAATTTCTTTTTCAATTTCAGCTTCTTCTAAATTTACTATTTTTCTGTCAATTTTTATGATAAGTTGAAGTCTTACCAAACTTGATTCTGTGATTTGCACAAAGGTATCAGCGATCACTCCTTTATAACGCTGAGCTAAGTAATTGATGATTTTTTCGCGAATTTCATAGTTGCTGTGCTCTTTTGGCATGAAAATCAAACAACTTATGAAGCGGCTAAATTTGTCTTTGCGCACGAAAAGCTTGATTTTGCTTCGGCCACAAATCATGACGACTCCGGTTGCGATTCGCATTAAATCTTTCTCGTCAATTTGAAATAATTCGTCGCGCGGATAATCTTCAAGAACCGAAACTAAATCTTTATAGTTATGACTTCCCTTGCTAAATCCAGATTTTTTAATAACATTGGCGATTTTTCCGCGAATCAATGGAATTGAAGACGAGCTTTGATAATAAGCCGAAGAAGTAAATAAACCAATCAAGCGATATTCACCAACAACTTCGCCATTTTTTGCGAATTTTTGAATGCGAACGCGCTCAACACTTGCAAGTCGGTGAATTTTAGATTTATAAATTGACTTCAAAATCTCAATTACGTAAGGACTTTCAATCGCATGAGAAACGTCTTCTCTTGTTGCGTTCGTAAGCATTTGAGGCCTGAATCCATCATATTTAGAACGAAAAACTCCAAGCGAAGTTTCTTCTTTTGGCTCTAAAAAATATTCACCTTTTTTGTCTTTTTTATATTCGAATTCTTTGAATCCAAGAAAAATAAAACCTTTTTCAACGAGCCAAGAAACGAAATCTTTTATCTCAGAAATTTCCGAATTTTTCTTCGCCGAATTATCGATCGAAATAATTTGCTCTTGTGCAAGACGAACTTCTTTCGTAATTTTTTGCCAATCATCAACAACGATTGCAATATTTTCTAAAACCTCTTCAATTTTTTTTATCAAAACTTGCTCTTCATCTTTTTTCAAAAATCCAACAAGGTGAATTTGTATTATAGATTCTTTGCTTGAGCCTTCTTGCTCAACTTCACAAATTTCTTGAAAATCGCCATTTTTAGCGCGCTTAACAAAATAAATTGGATGGATAATATTTTCAATTTCATAACCATCTTTTTCAATTAACGCAACAATTGAATCAACCAAAAAAGGCTTGTCGTCATTGATTATGTCAAGAATTGAAATGCGAGAATCGTCTTTTTGAGAATTGTTGCTTTTAATTTTAAATTCTCGAGGTTTTTTGTTTTTTAAAAGCTCGAAACTAGATTTAGCAAAGCTTTCAAGCTTTTCAATTTCATAATTTTCAAAATCTCTCTCTTGATTTTGTGAGTAAAAATTTTCGACGAATCTAATAAAATCTTTCGTATTTTTTTTCTTTTGAGAAAATTCAACAACCTTTTTAACCAAATTTTGCATAAGTTAGTTTAAATTTGTTATCTAATATTAGTTTATTTTTTGATAAGCGTCACAACCATTTGCATTCCTTCAAGTCGAGGATTCAACTCTGGCTTTGCAACTTCTTGAGTTTGCAGCAATATTGACTGCATCATTTCTTTTGCTAGGTCAAGGTGAGTAATTTCGCGACCTCTCATTCGAACTGAAGCTTTTACTTTGTCGCCATTTTCGACGAATTTGCAGATTTGCTTGATTTTTGTGTCAAAATCACCTTTGCCAATATTGATTGACATCTTGATTTCTTTGGTTTCGACAACTTTTTGTTTTTTCTTAGCGTCGGCGGCTTTTTTCTGAAGCTCATAGCGCATTTTACCGAAATTGGTAATTTTGCAAACCGGTGGATTTGTGTTTGGAGAAACTTCAACCAAGTCAAGACCGGCTTCAATCGCCGTCTCTATGGCCTTTTGAGTAGGCATAACGCCCAACATTTGACTTTTTTCATCAATAACCCTCACCTCTTTAGCTTTTATTTGCTCGTTGATGAGAAACATCTTACCGTTATTTTGTGATTGCACAATTTTATTTATTGTTAATAAATTCACATCAACTTGCTGTTGATGCTGTTTTTGCGCGGCTTTGACCAGCACAATTTTTATATTTCCTTGACATTGTAATATAAAATAATTGATAAATCAAGTGTTGTTTAAAAAAAATATGTAGGAGAAAAAGCTGTTGAAATGGCTCTAAAAATGGCTTAAATAGAGTTTTTAGAGGTGTTTTTAAAAATGCTCGAAGAATCAAAGATTTATTATGGCGCGAGGTTTTAAGTTAAATTCGCGCTATTTAGTGGCTTTTTTTAGCGCGATTCTATAAATATCTTTCCTGTTCATTTTATAGACTTGAGCCAAATTTTCACTAACATCTTTTATGCTTAAGCCAGATTTTAACAATTTTTCTATTTCGCTTTCAAGCTCTTCATCAGAAATATTTTTCTCGCTTTTATCTTGCTTTTCAACGATTACGACAAATTCTCCACGAACTTTTTCTTGGTTATTTTTAAAAAACTCAATCATATTTTCTAAACTATCACTTATGATTTCTTCGTGAATTTTTGTTAATTCGCGCGCGATAGCAATTTTTCGGTTTCCGAGAACTTCAAGCATATTTTCCATGGTTTTCTCGACGCGATTTGCGCTTTCAAAAATCACGAAACTATAATTTTTCGGCAATTCTTTGAGTGCATTTTTTCTCTGAATTTCACTTGGCGATAGAAATCCTAAAAATAAAAAATTGTCTACGGCAATTCCGCTTGCACAAAGCGCTGTCGTGATTGACGAAGCGCCTGAAATTGGCGTGATTTTAATATTATGTTCGCGCAAAAATTTGATTAATTTATAACCCGGATCAGAAATTAAAGGCGTTCCCGCATCACTTACTAAAGCAACATTCAAGCCTTTTAGCAACATTTCAAGAACTTTTCTGCGAATTTTTTCATCAGAATTATCATTGTAAATGACTAGCTTTTTATTTTTAATCTCGTATTTTAGTAATAGACGATTTGTAATTCTTGAATCTTCACACAAGATTAAATCGCAATTTTTCAAGGTTTCAACAGCGCGAAAAGTTATATCACTTAAATTGCCAATTGGAGTTGCAACAACAAAAAATTCAGACATGAGAAATTTCTTAATTATTATTTTTTCACTATTATTACTTAATTCTTGCAAATCATCAAGTGATTTGTTTATAGATAAATATGTTGCTGATCAGGCCAATATTGAAGAAAGCTCGCAAAGCGCCGATGTGTTTGCTTCGCGCGACCTTGAGACAATCCATTCTAGCAAGAAAAAGGTTCAAGTTGCGTTGTTTTTTCCATTTTCAGGAAAACATCGCGATTTAGGCTGGGCACTTTATAATTCTGCCTTGATGTCGATTTTTGACAATGATATCAATCACAATATTGAGTTAGTTTTGATCGACAGCAAAGATAATCCGGTTGAGGCTTCGCAGGCTTTTAAAGAAATTATAAACCGCAATATTAAAATTGTTATTGGCCCAGTTTTCAGCAATTTTGTTGACGCAACCAAGAAAAATATATTGAAACATTCGATTAAGGCAATTTCGCTTTCAAATAATCAAGAATTAGCCGGAAACATTGATAATAAAGGCGCAGTTTTTATCGCCGGATTTTTGCCCGAGCAACAAATTGACCGCGTCGTAAGCTTTTCTCTTGACCAAGAAAAAAATAATTTTGCGATTTTGGCGCCAAATAATACTTATGGAATTAAGATTTCGTCTATGCTTAAAGACACTGTTGCTAGGCGCGATGGCAATTTAGTTCAATCAGAACTTTACAATTCATTGTCAGATAAAGAATTATCAAAAGCGGTTGAGAGAATTGTCAATGCCTTTTGGATTCCATCAAAATTGGCGGAAGGCGGCGGAAATAAACTTGATAAAAAATTCCGCATAAATCAATCTGACAAAAATTATGCGCAAGTTATTTTTGTTCCTGAAAGCGCAAAAACATTGGGTAAAATTAATAAATTGGTCAGTGAATTTAATAAAGATGAGCGCGAAATTCAAGTTGTTGGCATTGGCGGCTCTGACGATATTTCGACTTTGAATGACGCAAATTTAAACGATGTTTGGTTTGCGGGGCCTGATTATAAGAACTTCACAAGCTTCGAAAAATCATATTATCAAATTTATAATAAGTTTCCGCCGCGAATTGCATCAATTGTTTATGATTCTGTCGCATCAGTTTCGCAAGTGATTGATAAATCTGGCTCGACGAATCCGTCAGTGAAAGATTTTGTTAAATTTGAAACTAAGGATTCTTTAGGTTTTGAAGGAATTGACGGCAAATTCCGCTTCTTAGAAAATGGCTTAACGCAAAGAAATTTGTCGATTTTAAAAGTGAATTCTGGCGAGTTTGAAGTGATTGATCCTGCGACTGAGAAGTTTTTAGATTATTAGAAATTTTTTAGATCTGGCTTTTTTGACAAAATTACAACGAATATTTGGATTAATTTTGTCAAAAAATAAGAAAAATATAGTTAACTAACCTTCCCAAAAAACTTCTATGGAAGATTGACGCCAGAAGATGTAGAAGCTGCTCTTGCTGCTACTTTTCCTTCCCATGTCTGACCCTCTGTGCTTTCTCTAGCAACTGGTTGCGAATCTTTAGGTGGCGGCACCCTATCAGCCCATGATTGTTGTTCGGATTTTTGCTCGCGAGGGCTTGAACTTTTTTGCGCTGTTTTTACGGCATTTTCGGCGCGGCTGTGGTCTTGTCCATCTTGGCCAGCTTTTAATTTTTGATCCATAGTTGCCAAAACATCTTTTATTTCAGGATCATTGTAAAAAATACTTTTGTTGTTTTCTTGCGCTTGTTTTTTAAGCATGTTCGATTCGTGAAGCGCAATTGATGATATTGCTGAAGCTACACCAATAATCGCGTTGTCGCTTTTTGCTTTATTTCCCCAGTTTAACATTAACTCTTTTGTTTCTTGATTGCAAAAGCGCTCTCCGCCTTTTTCACCGAGAGAAATTGAAGCAATTGCACCCGCGATAGCACCTCTGGCGTCGTCACCATCTTTACCTTTGGCGCCGTCCATTTTCTCGGCCATCGTCATGATGAAATCGTAAGTTTCTTTGTCATCATATAATTCGGCCGGACCTTCTAAGCCATTTTCTTTTGCATATTTTCTTTGCTCGTGAAGTTGCCAGTTAACACTTGCAATTGCGCCAAAAACTGAGGCTACAGCAACGGCGCTCGTCGCATTTTTAGCCATCTCAATCAAAGTTTCCTTCGCATCTTGTCCAGCAAAAAGCCCATCTTTATCTTTGTCAACTTTGCTTTTAGAAAGATCTGATAAAGCACCTGAAATGGCTTTAATAGAATGATGATCGTTGACAGTTTTCGCCCAGTTGATTAATAAACTTTTAGCTTCAAGCGCGGCTTCACCTTGCGCTAAATCTGGATTATTCTTTAAAATATTACCAAGTGCACCGGACATGTTTCTTCGACCTATTTCGTCTTTATCATTGTCAGCGTTGAGTTTTCGAGAGGCAGCCAAAATTGTATCGAGATTTTCTTTTGTTGCAAGACTCGCTGTCAGATTTTCATCGGCTATGGCAAGGTTGAATAATCCTGCGACAAGGCCTTGATCTCTAATCTTAAGATTTGGTGACGACAAAGAATCCATCATTTTTTTCATAACTTCAGGATCACTCGTAAACGGTTTTTCTTTTTTCGAAACAAAGCCCTGATGACAATTAATCGCGAAAGCAAGACTTCCAATGTCAGTACTTTCTTTTGCACCTACATCGATTTCGTTTGATCGTTATCATAAAGATCTCGCGTAGATTTATCGCCAATGATAATTATATTCCCCATTGAATGAGCAATTCTGGCCCTCGCGCTTACATCTTTAGTTTTTTGCGCCATGTCGCTTAACGCATCAAAAGTTTCTTTGTCACCATAGGTGTCACTTTTTACATCTTCGCCGCTAGAAAGACGAGCGTTTTGAGCAGCACGATAATTGCGATAAATATTGTTAGAAATCGCAGACGCAATATTTGAAGTCGCTTTCGGGTCAGATTCTGGCGTAATTTCTTTTGACATCGCAATCAAAGTTGCCTTGGTTTCTATTTCATATTTAGCGTCGAAACCTTCGAATTGATTATCAAGAACAGTCACATTTTCATCAACAACATTATTTTCTGGTAAAGCTTCAGAAAGTTCTGACTCTGGTTCTTTTTCAGGAAATCCCGCTAATGCACGTTCAGCAATTTTTGATTCAGCAATCGTTAACTTTTCACCCCTTTCTTTTCTTACTAAAATTTCTCGTATTCTTGCATTTGAGATTTCTGGCATCGCTTTTTTATTTGTTAATGTTAAAACTATCGAAACATAATATTTAAAAAAACAATATTGTCAATTAAATTAGGATTTTCACAAAAAACAAACTACAATCCTTTCACTTTTCCAATCGCCGCAAATGTCGAACTCTCTGGATTTTTGAAAAATTTTTGTGCCAAATTAGTGACGTCTTTTTTGCTTATTTTGAGAATTTTTTGCAGAACTTCATCACTTGAAATAATGCGATCGTGAGTTAAGATATTCGAGCCGAGTTTTTGCATTCTAGAACTCGTGCTTTCTTTTGCCATCAATATTCCCGCTTCGAATTGGGTTTTGGCGCGTTTTAATTCTTCGTCCGAAATTTTCTCGCAAACTTTTTCGATTTCGCTTTTTGTCGCCGCAATTAATTCTTTAGTTTTTTCGGGCGTTGTTCCGCCATAAATTCCGAAAATTCCACTATCTTGATGAGTATAATTAAAGGCATAAATTGAGTAAGCTAAGCCACGATTTTCACGGACTTCTTGAAATAATCGCGATGACATTCCTCCTCCCAAAATTGACGCCAAAATTTGCGCACAGTGATAATTTTTATCTTTATAAGACAAACCTTCAAAGCCCATAACCAAATTAATTTGCTCAAGTTTTCTTTCTTTCAAAAATTTTCCACCTTTATATTTTCCGACTTCTGGCGTTTTTACTTTAGGGTTTCCCAAATTGTTGAAATATTTTTCGCCCCATTTTACCAAATCTTTTTGCTTGATATTTCCGGCCGCAACCAGCGCCATATTTGAACAGCTATATTGTTTTGCAATGTAATCAACAAAATGTTCGCGCTTGAATTTTTTGATGTTTTTAACCGGCCCAAGAATTGATCTTCCTAGCGCTTGCGAAGGAAAAGCGGCTTCTTGAAAATAATCAAAAACGATGTCGTCGGGCGTGTCGTTTGTCATCGCGATTTCTTGCAAAATGACGCCGCGCTCTTTTTCAAGCTCGACTTCATCAAAGGTTGAGTTTTGTAAAATATCGGCCAAAAATTCGACGGCAAATTCGGCGTGCTGCTTCAAAACTTTAACGTAATAAACCGTTCTTTCCTTAGAGGTGTAAGCGTTTATGCGCCCTCCGATATTTTCGAATTCTTCAGCAATTTGACGCGCATTTCTGGTTTTTGTGCCCTTAAAGGCCATGTGTTCAAGAAAATGTGAAATGCCGTTTATTTCAATTGATTCGTTGCGACTTCCCGTTCCTACAAAAACGCCAATTGAGACGGTTTCTACGTCCTTCATTTCATCCGCAGCAATTCTTAAGCCATTTTTTAATGTAGATATTTCTTGAGTCATTTTAGTCTAATTTTGTTAAAATTTCATAAAATTATAACATATTAAAGAATTATTGTCAAATTATGAGTTTTTTATGGTTTTTTATTAATATTTTAGTGATTTTAAGAGTTTTTTAGGTATTTTTTGTAAAAAATCTAGAATTTTAGTGGAATTTTGTTAAAAATGTTGTTTTTTAAGCTTTTGAAAAATAACTATTTTTTAGCTAGAATTTTAGCTAAAAAACCAACGAATGCGTCATTTTATTTTTCACAAATCGCTAAATTTTATACTTACAAAATAAAAATTAGTAGATAAAATACGGTTCAAAATAGCAATTAGAAACTAAAATTATGCAAAATCAAAAAGATCAGGAATATCTTAATAATTATATTAAAAAAGTTAAAGAAAGATCAGATGAAATGCTTGGCTATCCGATTGCCAAAGATTTTGATTATTCAGAATTATACGAACTTCTTAAATATCCGCTGAATAATTTGGGTGACCCGCTGGTCGAGTCAACTTATGACTTAAACTCGCGCTCGATTGAACGTGAAGTTGTGAGTTTTTTCGCCGATTTATTTAAGGCGCCGAAAGAAAATTCTTGGGGATATGTTACAAATGGCGGCTCGGAGGGGAATTTATATGCGCTTTATTTGGCACGCGAACTTTATCCAAACGGAATGGTTTATTTCTCGGAAGCTACACATTATAGTGTTCAGAAGAATATTCATTTGCTGAATATGGAATCGATCACGATTCGCGCGCAAGCAAATGGCGAGATTGATTATGAAGATTTGCGCGAGGCAATTCACCAGCATCGCGATCGTCCGGCGATTGTTTTTGCTAACATCGGAACAACAATGACCGAAGCAAAAGATGACATTTCTAAGATAAAAATCGCGCTAAAAAATTCGGCGATTCGCAATTTTTATATTCA
>CAMCFD010000023.1 GCA_945874115.1 Rickettsia typhi
TCTTTCACGCGCAAATTGTTGGTCTTTTTATTTTCAAGACGTGTGCGCAAAATTTCTGTCCAAGATTGAGCAAATTTATAATCAAGATTATTCTTCACATAAAAATCTTCCTGCCGAGTATTTCCTTGCGAAATATTAGCGCCAGCCTCGATGTAGAGCTTAAGATTTTTAGGCTCTGATGGTGTATTAGCGGGGTTTTCTTGAACAGAATTTTTCAAATCAGCCGCAGCTTTAACTTCAACAATAATAACTGAAAAAATAGACAAAAGTAAAAAGAAATATTTTTTATTCATTAAAAAAATCATTAAATTATTGTATAAAAGATGAAGCATATAAATGCTGATTTTGAGGTCAAGATGGTATAAGATGACGGCTAAATTACAAGAATTTATTTGCGCCATATCTTCTGTCTTTTGAGTGTCGCAAGAATAATCGAGGAGATTTGGGAATTTCAATCTATCACTTGAAAGATCGAGAAGAACTTTGGAAGAAAAAGAGATTTGAGGAAGGTTGGAAACCAAGGATGGCAAGAATAAAGGCGCGCTTGAAGATCCGCCTCCTGACCAACCCCCTTAGTTTACATAATATATATTATAAGACAAGAGACGTGTGTCGTCCACCTCATAAATTCCTGCATTTTTTTCCAAATGTTAAGCTTCCCTTAATAATTCAATATTATAAATTAATTCAGGCTATCTTATTAATTATTTATAAAAATAATAAAAAATGATTATTGTAAAAAACAAAAATAATGAAGCGCAATTTTCGCTAATTTCAAACAAACTCTTTAAGGAGTCATTAAATTCTAATATTAAAGAGATTTCTTTATATGACGAAAAATTTGACGATTCTTATGAGATAAAAGCTTTTATAGCTGATATTTTTTACAAAAAATATAAAGCGCAAATTAAAGTTTCTTATCCTGAGTTAATGACATTGATTGGCAAAAATAATGAGATTCTTGCTGCTCTTGGAATTAGAGATGCTAAGCAACACGGGCTTTTTTTAGAGCAATATCTTGATGATAATATTGAAAATATTTTAAGTAAAATTTATAAAAATAAAGTTAATCGTGATGAGATTGTTGAAATTGGCTCTCTTGCATCGCAAAAAAAAGGAATGGCAAAATTTTTATACATCGCTTTATCGGCGATCTTGAAGCAAAGAAAATATAAATATGCAATTATAACAGGAACTTTGTATTTGCAAAAATATTTCAAAAAAGCCGGCTTGAAACCCAGAATAATAGGCCCTGCTCTACGCGAAAAGTTAAAAGATCAAACTATAGATTGGGGAAGTTATTATGAAACCGAGCCAAAAATCATGGTTTTAGATGTTGAAAGTGGCTATTTTATATTAAGATTATTTCTTGGAATCAGTGTAACTGGAGCAATAACAAAGCTTTATCCATTTATAAAATATGAATAAAATTATTGGAAGAATAGCAAAAAATGCCGCCTCTTTTCCTCAGAGAATCGCGCTGAGATCGCAAGATTGCGAAATATCTTATCAAGAGCTTTTGCAAAAAATTGACGAGATTGCCGATTATTTGCGACGAGAAAGCCACAAAATGGCGGCGATTATGGCCTCGAATTGTTGCGAGTGGATAATTTTCGACCTCGCCTGTTTAAAAGCCGAAGTTTGTTTTGTTGCGATCCCGCATTTTTTTAGCGAAGAGCAAATTTCAAGTCTTATAAATTCAGCGGCGCCAACAATTATTCTCTATGACAATTCTGTCTATGGCACATTTTTCGAAGCGTGTCAAGATAAATCGGAATTTTTTGGATTCAAGGGATTTTTTGCCGCCAAAAACCCAAAAAACAATAAAAAATCAGTCAAAATTGACGAAAAATGCGCCAAAATCACTTTCACATCAGGAAGTACGGGAAATCCGAAGGGAGTTTGTTTAAGTAGAAGTCAGATCGAAAATGTTGTTTTTTCACTGGAAAAAAGAGTGGAAATTGAAAATATTGCAAATAATTTGTCAATTTTACCATTATCAATTCTTCTTGAAAACATTGCGGGCGTATATTTAACGATTGTGTGTGGCGGTTGTGCAATAATTTTAAATGAAAAAGAAATTGGCTTTGAAAAATCAAGTAAAATTGATTTTGAACAATTTGCCAAAGCGCTTGCCAAATATGATCCGACAAGTTTTATTTTGGTTCCAGAAATTGCTAAGATATTGATTTTATTGGTTAAAAATGGCAAAGTTTCGCCAAAAAATTGGAAATTTATCGCCGTTGGTGGCGCCAAAGTAGCGAAATCTTTGATTGAAGAGACTCTTAGCCTTAAAATGCCACTTTATCAAGGTTATGGATTATCAGAGTTTTCGTCAGTTGTGGCGCTGAATTGTGTGAAAGAAAATAAATTCGGTTCAGTTGGAAAAGTTTTGCCCCACATCAACATAAAAATTGCTGAGGATGGCGAAATTCTTTTGAAAAATAATGCGTTTTTAGGATATTTGGGTGAAGAAAAATTTTTGGATGAATGGTATCAAACTGGCGATATTGGCGAAGTTGACGCGGATGGGTTTTTGTGGATTATGGGGCGCAAAAAAAATATTTTCATCACCTCTTTTGGGCGAAATATAAACCCCGAATGGCTTGAAAGTGAATTTTTGCACAGCGAGAAAATTTTGCAAATAGCCATATTTGGCGAAGCGCAAAGTTTTAATACCGCAATTATTTTTTCAAATTTAAATGAAAAAGAATTGCAAAAAGAAGTTGCAAAAATCAATAAAAATTTGCCAGATTATGCACAAGTTGAAAAAATTATTTCTGTCAAAGAGCCATTTTCCGCAAAAAATGAAATGCTGACGCAAAATGGCAGATTGCGCCGTGACAACATTTCTCAATTATTGGGGATCCCCGCAATGCGGGGCGGCGCTTGTGCGCCGTAAAAAAGTTAAAACAATCTCATACTGTTGTTATGGGATATAATTAATATCTAAAAAAATATGACAAATTTCTTTGAAAAATTAAAAACCGAAACAACTAAAGAAAGAGAAAAATTATATCAAAATCCTTTGATTTTGGCGGCTTTGCAAGGAAATATTTCTCTTAAAACTTATGCGAATTATTTGACGCAGGCTTATCATCATGTGAAGCACACTACGCCTTTGCTGATGCTTGTTGGCTCAAAAATTTCGTCAGATAAAGAATTTTTGCGAGATGCGCTGGCAGAATATGTGGAAGAAGAACTTGGTCATCAAGAATGGATTTTAAATGACATCGCAAATTGTGGCTTTGACAAAGAAAAAGCGCGCCACAGTAAGCCAAATGACGCAACAGATTTGATGATTGCTTATGCTTATGATTTTGTAAATCGCAAAAATCCGGTTGGTTTTTTTGGCATGGTTTTTGTGTTAGAAGGAACAAGCACAAGTCTCGCAACCGAGGCCGCAGGAGTGATTATGAATAATTTAAAACTTGAGAAAAATTGTTTTTCTTATCTTTTTTCGCACGGCTCTCTTGATATAAAACACATGAAATTTTTTGAGAATTTAGTAAATAAAATCACAGATAAAAATGATCAGCAAGCCATAATTGATATGGCTAAAATGATGTTTGGTTTGTTTGATTCTATGTTGTTTTCGGTTAAAATTGAAAATTAAATGGGAAACACAAAGTGGCGCTAATGCGCCGTAGAAATGGTTAAAACAATATCATATGATGTTGTTATAGGTATAAATTTTTTTAAAAAAATATATGAAAACATTTAAAAACAAAAAAGTTATACTCACGGGCGCAGTTGGTGGGATTGGCTCTGAGCTCGCTAAACTATTGGCGGATGAAGGTGCTAAACTAATTTTAATTTCATCAAATGAAGAAAAATTAAAAAAACTTTCTGCAGAAATTAAAGATTCTAATTATGTGGTTGCTGATTTTTCAAGTCATCAAGGCATAAAAGATGCGGCGGCGATCATTTCTGAAATTGACAATGTTGATTGTCTGATAAATTTGGCCGGAATTTCTTATTTTGGATCATTTGGTTTGCAAAAATTTGATGATATTATTAAGTTATATAATGTTAATACGCTGGCGCCAGTGTTGCTTAGTCAGGCGGTTTTGCCAGAGATGATAAAAAATAATTCGGGGCATATTGTTAATATTGGTTCAATTGTTGGCTCAATTGGCTTTCCTTTTTTCACAACATATTCTTCAAGCAAAGCCGCCCTACTCTCTTTTTGTGAGGCTTTGCGTCGCGAAATTTCGCAAAGTGATGTGAAAGTGAGTTATATTGCTCCACGCACTGTAAAAACGCCAATTAATGATGAAAACGTGATGGAATTTCATAAAAAAGTTGGATCAAAAATTGATGAACCAATTGCGGTTGCAAAGAAAATCATGAATGTTATAATAAAAGAAAAGAAATATTGCTATTTTGGTTTTGCTGAATCGAAATTTGTAAAAATAAATTATCTTTTGCCAAGCTTGGTGGATAAGGCTTTAGAAAGTCAGGCCTTGATTGCAAGGGAAATTATTTCAACTAAACTATAGAAGTTCTTGCAAGTGTAGGGGCGCTAATGCGGCGTAGAAATGGTTAAAACAATCTTGCACTTAATCGTTGCGAGATAATATAAATAAATAAAATATATGAAAAAAATAATTTTAGCGACAATGTTGGTTTCATTTTCAGGAAATGTTTTTGCTCAAAATGAAACTTTAGATTCTGGTATAAAAAAAGCGCAAACTCAGTGGGAAGAGGCGAAATATAAGCTTCCGCAAAAATCTGATCGTCTTGCAAAATATGAAGAATGCGCTGTTGATGCGCAAAAATTGGCTTTGCAATTTCCAACTGAAGCGTCGCCAATTGTGTGGCAAGGAATTTGTACAGCTTCGCAAGCTGAGTTGTTAAAAGTTGCAGCACTTGGCAAAGCAAAAGCTGCTAAAGCCTTATTTGAAGGGGCTTTGAAGATTGACGAAAAAGCTTTAAATGGTTCAGCTTACACAAATCTTGGTGTTTTATATCATCGCGTTCCTGGTTGGCCAATTGGATTTGGCAGCAAAGAACTTGCGCAAGAAAATTTCAAAAAAGCTCTTGAAATTGCGCCAAATAATGTCGACGCCAATTATTTTTATGCATTATTTTTAATTGACCAAGACAAGAAAGATGAGGCTTTGGCACGTTTGAAAATCGCACTTGATGCACCAAGCAGAAACCGCCCTTTTGCTGATAAAAAGCGCAAGGAAGAAGTGCAAAATAAAATTAACGAACTTACAAAATAATGCGAATTTTATTAGCCGAAGATGACATAATGCTTGGCAAGGCAATTAAAGAAACTTTGCAAAATGAAGGCGATGTTGTTGATTTGGTTGAAGACGGTGAATCTTGTGAAACAGCGCTTCTTACAACCAATTTCGACATCGTAGTTCTTGATATTGGCTTGCCAAAAAAATCGGGGCTCGAGGTTTTAAAATCAATTCGCGCCAAGAAAAATAAAACCCCAATAATTATTTTGACGGCTTATGACAAGCTTTCGCAAAAAATTGAGGGATTAAATTTGGGCGCCGATGATTATATGACAAAACCATTTGATGTAGAGGAATTAATAGCGCGAATCAGATCTCTTGCAAGAAGAAGCAAAGGAAATGCTTCGCCTAAAATAGAATATAAAAATGTTGTACTGGATGTTTTGGCACATAAGGTTTTGCTTGATGACAAGACGATTGAAATGTCGCCAAAAGAATTTAAGATTTTACAAATTTTGCTTGAAAATATCGATAAAGTAATTTCGAAAAATGCTCTTGAAGAAGCGCTTTACAGCTGGGAAGATTCACTTGAAAGTAACGCTGTTGAAGTTCACATTCATCATTTGCGAAAAAAATTAGGCCAAAATTTTATCAAAACAATTCGCTCAATTGGCTATATAATTGAAAAATAATGAAAAGCTATTCGATTCGAAAAAAACTCTCACTCAGGCTTTCGTTAACAATCACCCTTACACTTCTATTCACGCTGTCTGCGAGCTTTTTATATACGAAAAATGAAATACAAAAATTATTCGATGCAAATTTGGCCAAGACATCAAAATTAATTTTAGGATTGATAAAACATGAAATTGAAGAAGAGCAAGATCCTTATTTCATGATTGACCCAGAATATATAAATGGCAATCAAAAACTTCATCAATATGAATATAAATTGCACTCACAAGCATGGAGTAATTCTCGTTTAATTTATAATTCTGATGAGAAGTTCACTATCGCAGAACCTAAAAATGAAGGCTTCTCAGATATCGCAATTGATAATAAAAAATGGCGAATTTTTACATTCATTGATGATGAACATTTAATCAAGATTTCTGTTTTGGAAAAATATTATTTAAGAAATGATTTAATTTTGGAAATTTTATCGTCGTTAATTTTACCATTTCTGATTTGCATTTTATTGATGATTTTTATTATTTTTAAAATCATCAATAAGAGCATAAAACCACTCGGAGAGTTATCTTGCCAAATTGAAAAAATGTCGAGCGAAACTCTTGAAAAATTTCAAACACACGAAGCTCCCGAAGAAATGCACCCCTTCATCAATTCTTTTAATGATTTAATTGTAAGGCTAAAAAACTCTCTTGAATCAGAAAGAAGATTCACCGATTATGCCGCGCACGAACTTAGAACGCCACTTGCTGCGATTAAAGCGCAATCGCAACTTTTATTGAAAAATAAAAATAAAGAAAAACAAGAAGAATTTTTGCAAGATTTAATCAGCGGCGTAAATCGCACAACCGATATGGTTGAAAAACTTTTAATTTTAACGAGATTGGAGCCAGAAAAAGATGATTTTGTTAAAGAAGAGATAAATTTAAGCAATATCGCAAAGACAGTCATCAAGGAATTTAAAGAAAGTTTGGAAGATTGTTTAAAAACAGATTTCGATAAATCTGTAACAATTTTTGCCAACAAAACTTATATCGAGATTCTTTTGCGAAATTTAATCGAAAATGCCATAAAATATAAAAAAGATGACACGAAAATCGAGATCATCATAATTGAAAATACAATAATTGTCAAAAATGAGGGTGATTTTGTTGAGAAAAGTGAAGAAAAACTGATCTTTGGCAATTTCTTTAGAGCTAAAAATAAAAAATCCGCGATCGGGAGTGGCTTGGGGCTAGCAATTTGCAAGAAGATTGCAGATTTGCATAACGCCAAGATCTCTTATTCAAAAGATAAAAAATTCAATGTAATGAAGGTTAATTTTATTTCTAAATAACTACGAAAATTAAGACAGGGCCGCTAAGCTTACTTTAACTTAGTGTAGATTTTTTATCTCGCTTAAGCAAACCAAATCAGGTTTTGGTTAAATGGCGCGCAAATCTTCTGCTGCAGAAGCGGATTGTTGTCTTTCAGCGGCCGCCGCCACTGCGTCTGAAGGCGACGCCCCAGGCCCTTCTTCAAGTGACTTGACAATTAAAGCTTTAACCTTTGTGGCAATCTCATTATTTTGCTTGATTTCTAGTCCTTTCCACATTGTATTGAGAGTTTCCATATCCTCATTTATTAGCCTTGTATACATTTCCATAAATGGCGCCCGATCTTCTTCTGCAAGCTCTGAAATTATCTCTCTCAAATCATCATCCCTTTCACCACCCTCTTCTATCATCTTTGAATTCATAATATTCCCCAAAAATTCCTTTTGTTTTTGGTGAGATTTTATAACTTCAGCCACTTCCGCTGAAAATACAATTCCTGCACGAGGATCGTTGCATAATATGTCTATTCTGCTCTCAATCTTTTCTTTTATAGCCTCTAAAACTAGCTTGAAGGCTGCTTCAATTTTTTCTTCCGTTAACCAACTTTCAATTGCGCCTTCATAAGCAATTTCTCCAGATATTCCTAAAAAAGGTTGAGTGATTCCGCTTGCGACAAGTCTTCTGCAAACCTCTCTGCTTAAAGCATTTGCGGCTTCAACTTCTACTTCAGAACCAATTTTTTGATCTTTTGGCAGAGATGAAATATAATATTCAATCACTCTAATGAATCGTAAATGATCCGCCGCCCTAAGTTTCTCTTCCATCGTGCCAGCTTGGATAATCGCCAGACAAGCGTATGTTTGCGACAATCCTGATTCTGGCTGATTGACGCAGTCTTGTAGAAAATAACCCGCTATTTCATTCGCCCATTTTAGGTGATTGGGATTTTCTGTAAAAGCTCTTATTAACGGCAACGATCTCTCGCAAACACTTGCTATTCCTCCGCGCTCTTCTAAATCCTCAGTTAAGAGGCGAAATAATAAATCTTCAATGTTCTCAAGATTTGGTAGAGAAGGGTTTTCTGTTCGACATCTTTCAACAGCCCTTTTTAATTCTTGCAATAGCTCTCTTGCTTGCGGCTGGGTGAAAAGGATTCGGGCTTCATGGTTATTTCTGGTGATGTTTGCTATTGCTGTATAAATCCATCTTCTGGCCCAATCCTCTTCAGCTGCATTCGACATATTGACTAAGGCTTCTGCCGCTTGTGGCGTTGCAAAAAGAGCTTGAGTTTCTTGGTTGTCGTGGGTGATGGATTCTATTGCAAGCGCAACACTTTCTCTGGCAAAATCATTTGTGGCTTCATTTGCCATTTTGATTAAAGCTGCTGCTGCTTGTGGTGTTGCGAAAAGAGTTTGTGCTTCGGGATTGTTGTGCGTGATGTGTGCTAGTGCTGTCGCAATAGATACTCTTGCATAATCATCTTCAGTTTCATTCGCCATTTTGATTAAGGTCGCTGCTAATTGCGGTGTTGCGAAAAGATTTTGTGCTTCGGGATTATTGTAGGTAATATTTGATATTACTACCGAAATACTCTCTCTCGCATAATCATTTGTGGCTTCATTCGCCATTTTGATTAAGGCCCCCGCCGCTTGTGGCGTTACAAAAAGAGCTTGTACTGCGGGATTATCGCGTGTGATGTATGCTGTTACTCTCGAAATATGTCTTCTTTCATAATCACCTTCCGCCACATTCGCCATTTTAATTAAGGCTTCTGACGCTTGTGGTGTTGCGAAAACATTTTGAGCTGCGGGATTATTGTGGGTAATATTGTCTATTGCAAGCGCAATAGTTCCTCTTACATGATAATCTTCAGCTTCATTCGCCATTTTTATTAAGGCCTCTGCTACTTGTGGTGTTGCAAAAACATTTTGTGCTGTGGGATTATTGATGGTAATATTTGATATTACTCCCGAAATAAGTTCTCTTTCATAATCACCTTCAGACACATTCGCCCTATCGACTAATCCTTTTTTTATCAAAGCCAAGACCGATCTATTTTTAAGAAAAATTTCTTGAGATGGGTTATCTTGGATAAAAGCAACTATTTCTAGCGCAACCTTTTCCCTCGTCCTCTCGTTTTCCGCGGCATTTACCATTGCTATCAAATCTTCTGGCGTTCTTCTTCTTGAAAGTGAATTTCCCATAAGTATTTTAAATTATAGTTTTTTATCTCGCTAGAAAACTATGACAAGATAAGAATTAAAAAGCAAGGTTAGGCGGATTTTCTATAGTGTTTTTCACACAAATTATATTAAGTTAGGTTTAAATAAAATATAAATTCGTCGTCGTTAATCCGTTAACTTAGTAGTTTATGTTTGATTAATTTGTTGCGACTTTATGATGTGTATATCCGTCTCAAAAGCAGCGCCCTTGCTTGATAAGCCAACTTTTTAATTATTATATTACGGTTTTTGATCCCGAAACTCTCACAAGAATAATCACCTCGCAGTCTTTCGAAATTCAGCTTAACTAACGTATTGCCGCCTCCGAGCCTCAATACAAAATTCTGCACCAATCGAACCCCGACAGTCGACCCACATAACCCACCCCAATTCTCTTTACAATTAAATTATTTCATTGAAAATAAATAATCAAAAAACAAACAAAGCCATGATAAGAAAAATCCTAAATTTTCTAATGTCAATAAAAAGCCACCTAGACGGAGATTTTGCCTATAAAAATTATTTAAAACATCATTTAAAAAACCATCACTAACGACATCTTAAGCGCACGCACAGAGCCGGGTTGAAGATTATTGTTGTTATGAGCGGTTTGAATATATCCGCGGTCAAACAAGTTTTCAACATTCACCTGAACGCGATAAGTTGGGTTAATTTTATAATAAGCCGCCGCGTCAAATCTGGTGAAACCCTTGATTCTGACCGTGTTATCAACAGCCGCATATTGGTCCGACTGGCTTATAGAGCCAAGCGCCAAAGCCCATTTGTCAGTGAAGTCATATTTATTCCACAACGAGAAAGTGTTGCGTGGAACCAAGCCAACTCTTTTGCCCGCAGCCGCAGCAGAACTTGTCGAGGTAATCACTGCATCTTGATGCGCATATCCCGCAATAACTTGCCACTTATCGGTTATTTTTCCAGACGCCGCAAGCTCAATTCCCTTGGTGCGAGATTCGCCCGTCAAAACAAAGAACCCAGCATTGTTGGGGTCATTGGCTCTGGTGTTGGTTCTGTCAAGCTGATAAATTGCCGCAGACAAATTAAGTCGCGGATTCACATCCCACTTCGCGCCAACTTCATAATTTTGCAATTCTTCAGGCTTCAAAGTTTCGCTTGACGCGCTCAAACTGTTGAATTGGTCGCCCGCACTTGGCAAATATGAAACGCTATAACTTGTATAAAGCGAAACCGAATCTTGTGGCTTCAAGACGATTCCTACGCGCGGCGAAATCAAATTGTCAACACGACTAAATTTTTGACCATTTCGCTTATTAAGCAACTCAATTTCAAAATTGTCATAACGCACACCACCAGTGATTTGTAGATATTTATTAATCTTGATTTGATCTTGAATATAAGCCGCCTGAACCCTAACTTTCGAGCTGTTCACATTATCGCTTCCCGCCGTGCGATATGTCACAGAAGTCGAGCTGATCGGATTATTCACCGACAAAGTTTCTGATGTTGTCGCATTATTAAAAAACCCAGATTTTCTGACAACACTAGAATCTTGCCTAGAAATTTCAGCCCCAAGCAAAGCCTCATGCTCAATTGAACCCGTATTAAATTTTTGTACCAAATCAGTTTGGTTCGTAAAATTATTGCGTTCTTGCTCGTCATTATAAGCCGCAATATTAAAATTCCCCGCCTGATTTACAGCGCTTGACGCAAAAGTATTTTGATAAAATTTCGAAGTTCGCGTATAGCGAGTATAGTTTCTCAACTGCAATTTCGAATTAAATTTGTGACCAATTTCTGCATATCCAGAATTAACTTCTGCATCAACTTCATTTTCATTTGGATTTCCAAAAAATGAATTTGACGGATCAATTTTATAAGCCGCGCCATTAAAAGAAGGAATTCCGCGGTCATTAACGCGCTTATCTTTAAAATGCTCATAGCCAACTTTAACATTGGTGGCCTTGCTCAATTTCAGCGTCGCCGTAGGATTAAACCCATATCGCTCAAGATCACCATATTTGCGGAAAGTTCCCGATTTTTCATAAACAGTGTTGAATCGAAGCGACAATTTATCATTAACTTTATCGCCAAAATCGGCTTCAATTCTTCTGTTGTTAAATGATCCACCAGTTGCCACAATTTTTTGCCTTCTTTCATCATCAGCAAATTTCGAAACGCGATTAACCACGCCCCCGCTTCCTCCGCGACCAAAAGCCATTGCGTTTGGACCTTTCAAAAATTCAACGCGGTCAATGTTATAAAAATCACGATAATATTGCACATCATCACGAGCGCCATCGATGAAAAAATCAGCAGTCGTCGCATTTCCCCTAATCGTTATTTGGTCGCGATTGCCCTCACCTTGCTGAATATTTACACCCGGAACATATCGAAGCGCCTCTTCCATATTAGAAATATTTTGATCGCGAATTTGATCTTGCGTCACCACCGAAATTGATTGCGGCACATCAAGCAAAAGCGTTTCGGTTCTTGTCGAACTTCTGGTTGACCCAGTTTTATAACCATCAACACCACCTGCTTTTTTAAGCGATTCTCCAACCACAACAACTTCAGGCATAATCTTCGCATCTTTCGCCGACAATTCATCCGCAAAGGCCTCTTGTGACAAAATTAAAAAGGCCGCTAAAAAAGAAGCCACACTATTATTCTTCAACATTTTCTTTTGGTTTTAAAGTTAATATTTTTTTATATATTTCTATAAATTATTCACTTTTAAGATTTTAACCATCTTGCGCTGTCGCTACAAAATTAAAAATGAATAGTTTAAAATACCCCATCATTGCCGCCTTCGAGCCACAATGAAGTCCTGCGTATTTTTCTACAAAAGCGAAATCAAATGATAATTATTATCATTGAAAAATAACTTGCAAGAGTTATTTTGATAATAATTATCATTATCATTAAATTTTAGAAATTTTTATTCGTATTATACCACTTCCAACATCATTAACAGGCTTTCAGCCAACTCTTTTGCCGATCGCAACCTCCGGCCACCCCCAAGCCGTAATCCAATCTGCCCCATCTCAAGATGAAATTTACATCCAATCCACATATTCCGCAATCAATTCACACGCCTAACATATCCACAATCGACCAACATAAATTATACCAAAATATAAATTTATACTCCAATTTAGCTACGTTTTTTTGGTATCACCCAATTCTCTTTACAATTAAATTATTTCATTGAAAATAAATAATCAAAAAACAAACAAAGACATGATAAGAAAAATCCTAAATTTTCTAATGTCAATAAAAAGCCACCTAGACGGAGATTTTGCCTATAAAAACTATCTAAATCATCACCTTAAAAATCATCCAAATGAAGAAGCTCTTGACAAAAAGTCATTTATCTTAGTTAGGCAAAAAGAAAAATGGAATAAAATCAACCGATGCTGTTAATTCGCGAAGAATAAAAACAAAGCAACTTCAAGACAAATCCGTTCACGACCGCAAAGAAAAACCAAATTTTGAAACAAAAAAAAGGGAGACAATTTTCATCATCTCCCTTTTTTAAAACCTATTTTTAAGTCAAGAATCTTATTCTTTCAAAAGCTTGTTTTCTCTAAAATATTTCAAAGCACCAGCATGAATTGGAATATCTCCATTTTTCGTCATATCTTCTTTTTTCAATGAAGCAAAAACCGGATGTAAAGTTTTGAAGTTGTCGAAGTTTTCAAACACCGATTTTGTCATGTTATAAACAACATCTGGGTTAACTTTTTCTGAAGTTACTACAACCGCTCTAACACCAAACGTATCGATGTTTTTAGGGTTTCTAGGATACATTCCACCAGGAATAATAGCTTTCACATAGAAAGAATTTTGTTTCACTAAATTGTCGATTGTTTCTTTGTCGATGCTTAAAATTCTAACGCGGCAAGTTTGAGTTGCCTCTTGTAAAACACCGTTCGGATTTCCTGACATATAAATCATAACGTCAATTTTTCCTTCGCACAAAGCTTTTGGTTGTTCGGACGGAGGAAGATGAGTAATTTCTGAGAAAGTTTCTTTTGTCCAACCCTTGTTTGCTGTCAACATTTCCATTGTCGCATACATTCCAGAACCTTGAACACCGAAGTTTACTCTTTTTCCAACTAAATCATCAAGAGTTCTGATTTTTGATTTTTCAGGAACGGCGATCGCAAAAGTTTCTGTATATAAAGAGAAAACTGAGCGCAATTCTTTGAATGGTTTTTGGTCAGCGAAGAAGCCAGTTCCGTTGAAAGCGTGATATTCCCAATCAGATTGAACGATTGCAAATTCTAGGCCGTCGCTGCGAATTGCATTTAAATTCGAAACCGATCCGCCAGTAGACTCAACCGAGCAGCGAATTCCGTGCTCTTTTCTACCGCGATTCAAAAGGCGACAAATCGCACCTCCAGCAGGATAATAGACTCCAGTAATTGCACCGGTGCCAACAGAAACATATTTTGTCGCTGCAAATGATTCAGCTGTGGTGGAAGCTATTGCGACAAATGACAATATAGATATAATTTTTTTCATGATCTTTTGAGTCAATTAATTAAATTAAAAAGGGGTTTAATGTAAAACCAATATAATATACAAAAACTAAAATGCAAACCATTTTTGTAAAGATAGATCTGATCATCAATTTTTAAAATAAAATTTGCAACTATTTTTTTCAAATCTTTTTGAAATTAACTAATGTATTAATGTGTTCTATTTCAATACAAATTTTGAAAAAAAATCAAAAAACCCCTTTCAAAGCTTGACTTTATTATTTCTTGCCTATTATTATCAGATCTTGTTATAAAAAATTGACATTTTAGTTATAACTTATTATTATGTTGAAACTGGTGTAGTTAGTAATTAATATAAAAGGACAAATTATGAAACTCTGGCAACAAGTACTTATCGGTTTATTATTGGGCGTTATATCGGGATTGGTTCTTGGTGAAAAAGCTGTTGGACTAAAAATATTTGGTACAATATTCATTTCTTTAGTGAAAATGGTTATTGTTCCACTGATTTTTTTCGCTCTTTTATCAGGCATCACTTCAATGCAAGGCCAAGGAAATTTGACCAGAGTTGGCATTAAAGGTTTCGCAAGCTATATCCTCACAGCGGTTTTCGCCGTTGTTATCGGATTGACCGCCGGAAATATTTTCCAACCAGGTGTCGGAATCGATCTTAACTCAATGCTAGAAACAACAGGTGCTGCTTCGAGCGTTCCTGCTCCTGCCCCAGTTTCAATTTCTCAGTTTTTGTTGAATTTAATCCCAACAAATCCGATTAACTCAATGGCTTCTGATCAATTCTTACAAATTATCATTTTCTCAATCTTCACGGGAATCACGATCAATTTAGTTGGAAGCAAAGCTCAGCCAGTTAAAGACTTAATCGCCTCTGCTTCGCAAGTTATGTTTAAAATGATCGAAATCATCATCAAACTTGCTCCACTTGGTGCTTTCGGTTACATTGCTTGGGTCGTAGGAACTCAAGGCCTAGACATTCTTAAAGCATTGGTGATGTTAGTCGTTGCTTTAATCGTTGCCTGCATCTTCCAATATATTGTTTTTGGAATCATGATCGCAGTAATCGGGCGCATGTCTCCATTTCCTTTTTACAGAAAAATTTTATTCACGCAATCAATCGCTTTTGCAACAAGCTCGAGCAAAGCTACATTGTCAACAGCTATGTCGCAATTGCAAGAAAGAATGGGTGTTTCTAAAGCAAACTCAAACTTCTTATTGCCACTTGGCGTTTGTATAAACATGGATGGAACAGCTATTTACCTAGGAATTTGCGCTTTATTCTTCTCGCAAGCCTACGGAATTGACTTGACCATGCAAAATTATATGATGTTGATTCTTACTTGCACACTTGGTTCAATTGGCGCTGCGGGAATTCCAAGCGGTTCAATCATTTTCATGGGTATGGTTCTGTCATCAGTTGGCTTGCCAATTGAAGGCATTGGCATCATCCTTGGAGTTGATAGAGTTTTAGATATGGTCAGAACTACAATTAATATTACTGGCGATTCTGCAATCACTATGATTGTTGATAAAACTGAAGGAACCCTAGATGAAAAAGTTTACTACTCGAAATAAATTTGATTTAACCTTGAAAAATGGCTATGTAGGAAATATAAAATCCTGCATAGCCATTTTTTCTTGCCTGTTTTTTTTCACGACTCAAAACAACGTCGCCCTCGCCTCAAACAGCTTAAACACTGACCACCAAGCTGATTTACAAAAAATCGAGAAATATTTAAACAACATTCAAAATTTATCAGCCGATTTTACTCAAAAATCTGAAAGAGGTCAAGTTAAAGGCCGATTTTATCTTTCTCGTCCAGGAAAAATGCGCGTTGAATATAAAGGCCAGCCAAAAATTCTAATTGTCGTCAATGGTTCGGTTCTGACTTATAAAGACTTAGAACTTGATGAAATCTCAAGTCTTGGAACAAACACCACGCCTGCCTCTTTTTTAACGCGCGACCATATTTCATTTGACGCCAAAGACGTAAAACTTGTCGATTTCACAAAAAATGACGAATTTACTTCGGTTGCGGTGATCAAAAAAAATCGCCCCGAAGCCGGAGAATTCAGGCTTATTTTTAAGAATGAACCTTTCGGTTTTGTAAAAATGGAAGTCAAAGATGAATTCAATCAAATAACCTCGATCGGACTTGAAAACATTACTTTCCCACAAAATTTAGACAGCGATTTATTTGTAATTAGGAATAAAAATTTACCTTTGTAAAAAAATGGCATTTTCCTTGCAAAATCAAAAGAGAGGCCGAAAAAAAAGCCTCTTGAGCGAGATTAACATCACGCCATTTGTTGACGTTTTGTTGGTTTTGCTCATAATTTTTATGATCGCGGCGCCAATGTTGACGGGCTCTGTCAATGTTGATTTGCCAAAAGGCGCGTCTGAAGCAATTCAAGAAAAATCTCAGCCAATAATTGTCACAATTGACGCTCAAGGTGCGGTTTTCTTGCAAGATGACCAAATAAAACTCGGTCTTTTAAACAGCAAACTTCTTCAAATTTCCAACGACAGTTTAGAGCAAAAAATATACATCAAGGCTGATAAAATACTCGATTATGGGCGCGTTATGGAGGTCATAAAAAACATCAATCAGGGCGGATTTAGCCATGTAATTCTTGTTACCGATTTGGCGCAATGATAAAAAATATTCTCTATTCGCTATTTCTGCATTTAACTCTTGCTGGCTTAGTTTATGCGGGATTTCATAAGATTCACCCCGAAGAACTTCTTGAAATTGAAAATGGAATTTCAATAGGAATGATTGAAATCGCCAAAAATGACAAACCTCAAATCGCCGCGCCAATTGTTGAAAAAAAGAAAGAAGAGAAAAAGCCGATAAAAAAACCGCAAAAAAAGAAGCCGAAAAAAGTTGAAGAGAAAAAGCCGATAAAGCCAACAAATCCAAATATTGTCGAAGAAAAAAAAGAATATACAAAAACTGAAGAAGTAAAAAAAGAAGAAATTATTGAAGAGAAAAAAGAAGAAAAAATTGCCGAAATTACGAAAGAAGAAGTTATTGTTGAAGAGAAAATCGAGAATAAAGATTCGTCGAAAATTTATGAAAACACCGAAGTTATTGATCAACTCGAAGATTTAAATTTGACGGCGCGTGAGAAATTTAACATTCAATCGCAATTAAATGGCTGTTTTTATCGAGTTTTAAAAGATAAAAATCTCGATGAAAAAGAAAAAACAGATTTTGAGATTAAAGTTAGATTATTGGCTGACGGCACGATTTTATTCAACCGAGAAGAAAATATTGATCAAAAAAGATATGAGAATCCGGCCGAGAAAAAATATCGCGAAATAGTTGATAATGTTGTCTTGGCGATAGAATTATGTAGTCCATTTCGTAATTTAACCGCCGAAAAATATGATATTTGGCGCGAATTTAGAATAAAATTCAAGAATTAAGGGTTTTTATTAATTTTGCCGAGAAATTTTCTTGCAATTTACTAAAAAATGCAATATAATGACGTTATGGGTTAATTTATAATATTTATTGAAAAATATGAAAAACCAACAAGTTCTTTATAAACAAATCGCTGAAGATTTAAGACATGACGCTGTTTTTTTGGAAAATCTTCCAAAAGAAGCCAAGAATGTTTTGAAGCTTTTAGACGAAGTTGAGAATTTCACATTAAGCTTACGCACTAAGCTAATGTCAGAATTAAGGCCTGAAAAAAAGTAATTATTACTTCTTTTTCGCAACGCCGCTTAAAATTCCTGATAGAACATATAAATTTGCGGCAAATATCGTTAGAATACTGGTCATAATTATCAAAATCGAATTGAATTTATTGCCGAAAGCAGATGACAAAATGACGATAAAAGCAAAAAATGAGCTGTAAGAAATTAACAAAGATGAGATTTTTTTAACGTTATTTTTATAAAAAATTAAGCCAATAAAGCCAAGAATTGTAAGGCTTAGAAATGTTGCTAAAACTAGCAAAAGTAAGAAATTCATAAGTTTTTCTTTTATTATTAAATTTTAAAGAAAATTTGTCAATTAAGAATATTAATTTATTAAACTAAAATATGACTGTTAAGGTTGCTATTAACGGATTTGGAAGAATTGGAAGATGCGTTTTGCGCGCAATTTTTGAAGAGGAAAAATATTCTAATATCGAAGTTGTCGCAATTAACGCTTCAACTCCACTTGAGACTTTGCGCCATATTTTAAAATATGATTCTGTTCACGGAAAATTCGCAAAATCGGTTGAAATTGGTGACCAATCTTTAATTATCGATGGTAAAAAAGTCGCTGTCGTAAGCCAACGCGACCCAGAAAAATTGCCTTGGAAAGAACTTAATATTGATCTTGTTTTTGAATGCACCGGAGCTTTCACAAAGAAAGAAGACGCTTCAAAGCACATAAAAGCTGGAGCGAAGAAAGTTATAATTTCGGCTCCTGCGAAAGGTGACGATGTGAAAACCATAGTTTATCAGGTGAATTGTTCGACCTTGACCAAAGATGATGATGTTGTCTCAATTGGCTCTTGCACTACGAATTGCTTGGCGCCGGTCGCGAAAGTTTTAAACGACGCCATCGGAATTGAGCAAGGTTTTATGACGACGATTCACGCTTATACCAATGACCAAAATATTGTTGATAATGCACATAAAGATTTGCGACGCGCGCGCGCATGTGCGATGTCTATGATTCCTACTTCTACTGGCGCCGCGAAAGCGATTGGGTTAGTATTGCCAGAACTTAAAGGTAAACTTGATGGCGGCGCGATTCGCGTTCCGACCCCAAATGTTTCTATGGTTGATTTAAATTTTATCGCCAAAAGATCAACAACAGCCGCAGAAGTTAACGAGTTGATGAAAAAAGCCTCAAACGGCTCGATGAAAGAAGTTTTGCAATATGTTGACGAGCCTTTGGTCTCGATTGACTTTAATCACAACAAATTTAGCTCGTGCTTTGATTCTACTCAAACAAAAGCAGTTGGTAATTTTGTAAAAATCGCTTCTTGGTATGATAACGAATGGGCGTTTTCATTTAGAATGGTTGATATTGCTCAGTTGATGTTCAAGAAATAATAATTT
>CAMCFD010000024.1 GCA_945874115.1 Rickettsia typhi
GGAAAAGGCGCATTTTCTTCTGGTGGCAACAATGTTGCTCCGAAAGGGAAATCGATCAGCGTGCCTCGATTCAACGGTGGAAGCGGCGGCGACAGATAGTTTTGGTCGATCGCGATCAATCTTTTGCAATAAATTTGTCGAACATACACAGCTAAAAACTTATAGCTAATTAACTTAGTTTAGCGAAAGCCAGATTTGCGCCTACTTAGAAATAAAAAACGAGAGCCGTAAAGATTGACGAGAATTTTGTGGCACAATGTTAAGAGCGCTAAATTTTAACCACAGAATTTCGCAAATATATTAAACGACATTTTTCATTTTTTACTTCACGAATTCTGTATAAATTACAAATTTTCACTTAACTCAGAGACAAATCGCAACTTCTTCTTGCGATAAATTCTTTTTATAGACCAATCTTTTTATAGCCCTAGAAATAAAATAACAAACTCAGTGCCAACTGGCCAATCTGAAGCTTTTTCGGATAATTCTTCGTGCAATTCTTGAACATTTTACGCCTAAAAATTCTCGCGATTTTTTCGCTCTTCGAAACTCAAGCTATTGAATGATTTAATAATTTATTAAAAATTATTAAATATATAATGGATAATTTATACGAAGTTGTTTGAAACTTAACTTATAAGATTTATTGGTGTTAATTTGCATCGTAAAAATCTTTGTCATTTTTATTAACAATTTTTAGGAGCTCTATGAAAAGGATTCGCGTGGATGAATTAAAAAAATATATTGACGAAAAGCAAGATGTTTTGATTATAAACGTTTTGTCGGAAAAATATTTTAATGAAAATAAAATTCCCACTTCGATTAATATTCCTTTCAAAGATAATAATAATTTCACAACCGACGTTGCCCAAAAAATAAAATCTAAATATAGAAAAATAGTTTTATATTGCAAAAATGTCGATTGTGATTTATCGGGAAAAGCAGCGAAATTACTCGAAGATTCTGACTTTCTAGAAATTGAAGTTTATGAAGGTGGCATCGATGGATGGCTTGAAAACACAACTCGCGATTAAACAATTTGCAAATATTAACTATTAAATAAAAGGAGAAATATGAAATTTAAAATTTTAAAAAACTTAGCCGAAATCTCGAAGAACAACTCGCCACTTTGCGCAAAAATTGTCTATCAGGAATATTTTAATTATGCGCTTGTCGAATATAAAAATAAGGAAGACAGAATTGAGGGATTTTCGAGAGAAGAAATAGCGCATATGGTTGCAATAAATGCAGTAAAAACTTTCATCAACTAAAAAAAGGGGCAATATGAACATCGAACATGGAAAATTCTTAGAATGTATAAAAAAATGTTGCGAATGTCGATATTATTGCCAAACAACTCTTTTTAGTCACTGTCTTATTAAGGGCGAAGGGCACGCCGCGGTTGAACATGTGAAAGCAATGATTGATTGCATAGAAATTTGTCAACTTGCCGCAGATTTTATGATGCGCAATTCTAGATTGTACAAATTTATTTGCGAGGCTTGCGCTAGCGCTTGTGAATATTGCGCGCAATCTTGCGAAAAAATTGACGATGTTGAAATGCGCGAATGTGCAAAAATTTGTCATATATGTGCACAAATATGCTCAAGAATGTCGGTTAATTAGCAATTTTAAGGAAAAATTCTATCTTTACACAATCAAATGAAAGATATATCATTATCTAATATTTATAGTAATTTTGCCGTGTATTTTTTGATTTTTGCTTAAAAAACACACAACTTTGGCTTTATTTTGGCCAATAATTGAAATTTAACTTAAATAAAACTTATGACCAATAAGAAAAATCTCATCATGATCGTCGATGACGAGCCACAAATCAGAAAATTATTCAGAATTTCTCTTCAATATGAGGGCTATAAAACTGAAGAATGTGAAGATGCTAGACAGGCTTTGAGGCTGGTGACGGTCGTTAAACCAGATTTGATCATAGTTGATTTGGGGCTTCCGGATATGGACGGCAAAGATCTTGTGTCAAGCATCAGAGAATGGTCACAAGTTCCGATAATTGTATGTTCGGTGCGAAATGCTGACAAAGAAATCATTGCCGCGCTAAATTGCGGCGCTGACGATTATATCACGAAACCTTTTAATCCTGACATAATGCTGGCGCGAATCGAGGCGAATCTTCGAAAAGCAGCGACGAAAACCGCGGGCGAGCCTAATCTTAAAAATGGCCGCATCACAATGGATTTGGTGCGCCACGAAGTTTTGGTCGACAAGAAAAGCACTTTTTTCACGCCCAAAGAATATCAATTATTGCGCTATTTATTGATAAACCGCGGAAAAATGATCACACACAAACAACTTTTGAACGACGTTTGGGGGGCTGCGCACGCTGATTATATGCAATATTTGCGCGTTTATATAAAGCGTTTGCGCGAAAAAATCGAGTGCGATTTGAAAAAGCCGAAATTTATCATTACCGAACCCGGAATCGGCTATCGAATGGAAAGTTTTGATTAGCTTAAATTATGCTATTTCTAGTAAATATTGAAATAGCATGAGAATTTTGGTGACTTATGTTTAAAAAATAAAGGGAGAGTTTTTGTCTCCCTTTTTTATTGAGTTTTTTGGTGATTGAAAGCTTCTTGAAAAAATTATTTCTTGCAAAAAAATTTACGAAGAATAATTCCTGTCGCCGTTAAAATTGTCTAAATTGACGACCGAATCGACATTATCGCCACATTGACATTCCTGCAATTTGTGCACGAAAAAGCTTCACGCTTGGTCTTACGCAGTTTGACGAAGAATCTTTTACGACAAACTTTTTTTGCTCCAAACTTCTGGATAATTGTGAATTTTTGCGACTTTTCATAAAAAACTCCTTTTTTAAATTGAAGTAAGAGAAGCGAAAAACTAGCTTCAACTAAACATTAGCAACAACCAAATAAATTCGCAGCACTTAATGATCTCGAAGAAAATAAATAAGTTATAAACAGCGCGTTTATGTTCTTTTTATAAAAATGCACCGAGCTTCATATATATATTATATTTATGGCCAGTTATTCTGTTGATGGTTATTAATTTAAAAGGAGATCTTATGATAAATAAAAAGTCACAAAATGGTAATAATGCTAACAATTCTTCAAACCAAAAATCTCAGGATCAAGGTGAAAAAGAGCAAGAAAAAAATAGCGGACAAAAAGGTCAAGGAAGTAACAATAAAAATTCTTCCAAAAACCCAGAATCTGTCAGCCATTAAAATTAACAAAGTTTTATAATTTTGCAATTTAACCAATTAAGGAGATTTATGACAAATAATTATTCACAAAACACAACTGAAAAAGATTCTGCGAACCACGCGACTCAGAAACAAAATGAAAGAAATAACCAAAAAACTCAGGGCGAACATCGCGGAAATAACAAAAAAAATGAATCTAACACGAATAGTGCGTCTGATTCAAAACCAAAAACTCCTAGCTCTAACTAAGCTGGATAATTTTAAGGAGTATTTTATGCACAAAAATAAAAGCTCTGAAAAATCTAATTCTTCGCAAAATTCACAAAAGGATAAAACCCAAACTGAAATTGCGAAGAAATCTAGAAAAATTCGCGATGATTTAAGTGAGAAAAAGATCGATAAAATGATAAAAGATAGCTTTCCTGCAAGCGATCCTCCAAGCACTTATTAGTGGGAATTTGCGCTATGTCGACAAATTGTTGGCATAGCGCGAGATTTTTCAACTAGACTTTTTTGAAATTTGTAAACCACACAATAAATTCAGCGCCACCTTCGGGGTGGTTTTTTGCAATAATCGACCCACCTTGTTCGGTCATAATTGCCCGACATATTGAAAGGCCAAGCCCTGTTCCGGCAATTTTGCTGTCGGTTTGAGTTAACCTCTCATATTTGTCAAATATCGCCTCAAGCTTGTCTTGCGCAATTCCTAGGCCACAATCTATAATTTTATAAACAAAGCCTCCGTCGCACAGCTCGCAAACTATTGTTATTGGCGATTCTGGCGGCGAATATTTTATGGCATTGTCGATGATATTTTGCAAAACTTGCTTGGTCATTTCCACATCCATCTCGACTTCAATTTCGAATTCGGGCTCTATCACCATAAATTTTCGAGTTGAAAGACGATAGCGTGAATTGCTGCGCACTTGCTCGATTGGCACCAAAGGCGACGACCATTCTTTGTTAAATTCAATATCGCCACTTTCAATTCTAGTCATGTCTAAAATGTTAGAAATGAAGCTGTTAAGACGCTGCGCTTCCTCAAGCGCCGTGTCGGTTAAATCACTTGCGTCTTCAGGCTCAAGCCTCTTCATGTTCTGCATTCTTTTATACACACTCAAACTTCCTATAATTGACGCAAGCGGAGTTTTTAAATCGTGCGAAACACTCGACAAAAGCATAGAGCGAAGCTTCTCGCGCTCTTCACGCATTTGACTTTCGTGCATCTTCACCGTAAGATCTATGCGCTCTAAAATTGCCGCAGCCTGTTCTGACAAGGCTTTCAAGAATAAACCAAAAGATGTACTGATCTTTGAAGATTGCGCCAATTTTATCCCAACCACGCCAATCTCGCCCCTTGCGGTTGCAAGCGGCTCAAATCTCCATGCTGAATCAAAAGAAATTGACGTGCCAAGACCTGTCGCGCAAGATTTTTTCCAGCACTCGATCAAAATATTTTCATCTTGCAATAAAATTTCAATTTCACTTGGATAAACTAATTTTATTTCACCGCTGTTTTTATCGGGAAGAAAAAATGCCATTTCCACCTCAAGAAATTTGGTCAATTCTTGATGCAAAACTTTTATCGCCTGCCCTTTATCTTTAGCCTCGCTTGCGAGTCGATAAATTTCGTAAAGCTCTTGAAGGCGGTGTTTTTTTCGCAATAAAAATGAGCTATATCCCCTGTTAAATGCGCCCATAAATGACAAAATCACCGACAAAACTAAGAATATCGACATATTCACCGAATCAGACGGATCTAAAATATCGAAGCTATAAATCGGCAAAATATAGAGGTAATCGATGAGCAAAAATCCTAGAATACTGACAAGTAACGCTGGGAAGAAGCCATGCAACAAAGAAGTGAAAATTGACGAAACCAAAAACAGCGCGATGACAATTCCAATTTTGACTTGCCAATCTATAAACAACATTCTTTGCGCGATTTCTGAAATAAGACTTGCGACCAGAGAAATTAACAACGCAAAAATTATTCCCCTAGCCTTCACCTCTTTCAATTGCAATTTTTCCATCATGCCAACAGAATTGCTGTTGATAAGCGGAATTATCTCAATTTCTATTGGAAATTTACGCAATTTTTTGGTTAGCTTTTCGCTTAGCGACCGCCTGAATTTTGAAAAGAAAGCGTCATTATTATCCTGACCAACAATCAGATGGCTTATGATTTGGTTCCTTTCTTGCAAGTCGTTGATAAAAAACATTATTCCACTCAAAACATCTTCGCTTTCTACATGGTGAATTTGTGCACCCATATCTTTTGCAATCGCAAGAAATTGCAATATTTTTCGCTGCGAATTGTTATCGATCGTATAATGTTGCGGCGTTTCAATATAAAGCACCATCCATTCACAATTAAGCTCTTTCGCCTTCTTGTCCGCCATTCGAAGAAGCACGTTAGAGTCTTGACGCGCATCAATACAAACTAATATTTTATTTTCTATCAATTGCAACATGTTATATAAATTTTGGTAATTTCCAAGTTAAGGGATAATTACTGAATGCTAACAAAGAGTCCCGACTCTTATGCGCCAAACAGCATTTGACGCAATCTCATGCTTGTTATTATAGAAGATATGCCCAAAATTCATCTCTAAAGAAATAAACTCCACAAAGCCACGATATATCTTCAACTTGCCCCAGTCAACACAATTTTACGTTTTCTGTCTTAATTAAAATTACCATGATTATAATACAACTCTCGAATATATGGCAAATCTTTGTCGGGAACACCGCCCTGCGGCTTTTTCACGTGTGGCATGCAAAAACTCAACATAAAAATAATCGCCAAATTTTTAAAAAACCAAAACAACTTTTGATTGAAAGCTTTGTGCGACATTTTCTCTCCTTGTTACTCGATTTATTCAACTTATAATTAGCTGTTAACCCAAGTTAAAGCTTGATTCTAAGATAAGATTTGCTGCATGAATTATCGATGTCGAACGTGACGCCAAAAAATTAATTTTCCATTAATATTTGTGAGAAACGGCGCTAGACGCAAAAAATTATTCGCGCCGAATTTTGAGGATAAAAATGAAATCTGGATTTCTTAGAGGAAAAAATTTATTGCTAGAGATAGCGCAAAAATAACAAAGCTGTTTAAGCTAGTTTCGTCATTCTTAAGGAGGCAAAATCTAGAAAGTTTTACGCGCCAAGGCCTGATTTAGCCAAAGAAATTATTTTCAATTAATAATTATCTTTTTGGGCAAGATAATTTTTAGGGATAAATTTTAAATAAAAATCAGTTATATCTAGCGATCTGGATGATTTTTATTTGCGACTTTAGCAAGAAATGATATTATTTCAAATCAAACAACAAAAACTCGCAATTATTTTTGCAATTTAGCGTAATCGAATTTTCATTTTCAACAGACAGCGCATCGCCTTTTCCAAGCTTTATGTCGTTAATTTCTAACTCGCCAGAAATAATCTGAATCCAAATTTTGCGATTTTCTTTGATTGAAAAATCTTGTGTTTTTGGCGTCATAAATTTTGCCACGAAAATTTCAACATCTTGATTAACCGCAATCGAATCTTCTCGCCCAGAGCCAGACACAACAAGAACAAAATCTTGTTTTTCAAAATTTTTCGCGAAAGATTTTTGGCCATATTTTGGCGCAATATTTTTTTTCTCAGGCAAAATCCAAATTTGCAAAAGATGAGTTTCATTATCGGTCGACGCGTTGAATTCAGAGTGAAAAACGCCACTTCCCGCGCTCATCGTCTGAACTTCATTTGGCAAAATCGTCGATGAATTTCCCATCGAATCTTGATGTTTTAGCGCGCCAGAAATTACATAAGTGATAATTTCCATATCGCTATGCGGATGAGTGCCAAAGCCTTTTGAAGGCGCAATATAATCTTCGTTAATAACGCGCAAATCGCCAAAATGCATGTGATTTTTGTCAAAATATTGCGCGAAAGAAAAACTGTGATAAGACTTCAGCCATCCGTGATCGAAAAAGCCTCTGTCATTTGATTTGCGAATTTTTAGCATAGGTTATAAAATTAACTTTCTATACAAACAATGTTTTAGCGCCTACAAACTAAAGAGCTAAGAGAAGTTATGGCGAATAAAATGACCGCCGCAACAACAATAGCAGGCCCCGACGGAATATCGAAATATATTGAAGAAATCACGCCCGCAACAACCGCAATAACTCCTAGAATTGACGCAATTATTGCCATCGTGTGCGGGCTTCGCGCAAATTGTCGCGCCGACGCTGCCGGAATTATTAACATCGAAGTTATCAACAAAATTCCCACAATATTTATCGCAATTGCTACAACCATCGTCATTAAAAACATCAACAAAAATTGAGTGCGCAAAACTTTTACGCCCTCAGCCTTCGCCAAATCTTGACAAATCGTCACCAAATTAAGCGACGACCAGTTTAGCGCAAGCAAAGTTAGAACAAAGATCGCGCCACTATAAATCCAATATAAATCAACATTGCTTACACTTAAAATATCGCCGAATAAATATGAATGTAAATCAATGCTTTGACCTTTCAAAAAACTAATGACAACCATGCCAATCGACAGCGAGGCGTGCGCCAATATTCCAAGTAGACTGTCGGTTGCCAAAACTTTTTTTTGCTCAAGCCAAACTAAAATAATCGCGAAGAATGTACAAACTAAAATTATTCCAACGTTAATGTTGATGCCAAGAAGCAGGCCAAGGGCAATGCCAAGAAGCGAACTATGCGCAAGCGAATCGCCAAAATAAGCCATTTTGCGCCAAACCACAAAACAACCAAGCGCCCCAACGACAAGTGCGACACCAATTCCTGCGGCCAGTGCGCGCAAAATAAAAAGGTCAAACATTTTCACCTCCACATTTTTCGTCGTGAATATGATTGTGGCTGTGATTATAAACCGCCATCATTTTTGCCATGTCATTGCCAAAAAGTGAAATAAATTCGGGGTCTTTCGCCACCATTTGCGGCTCGCCCTCGCAACAAATATGATGAAACAAACAAATCACTTGCTTGCTTGATGCCATAACTAAATGCAAATCGTGCGAGACCATTAAAATCGCCAGCTTGCGGTTTTTATAAACATTCTCTATCAATTTATAAAACGCCAACTGACCAGAAATATCAAGGTTTTGCGCCGGTTCGTCTAAAATTAAAATTTCAGGATTATTAAGAAGTGCCCGCGCCAAAAGCACGCGCTGAAGCTCTCCGCCCGACAAAATATATAATTGTTTATCAATAATTTCAGCAATCCCAGCTTCACTCGCAATTTCTTTCAAAAAATTATCATCAATTTTCTTGCCAAGTTTCAAAAACCCCGAAACACTTATCGGCATAGAAGGACTTGGCGTCAACCTTTGTGGAACATAACCAATTCGAAGATTTTTTTTCACAGAAATTTTGCCAGAATTTGGCTTAAAAAATCCCATCAAACATTTGAGCAACATTGATTTTCCGGCGCCGTTTGGCCCGATAATTGTGATAAAATCGTGAGCTTTTATTTCAAGAGAAACATCTTTAAGAATCGACCTTTTCTCGCGAGAAACCGTTATATTTTGCGCTTTTATCAATGATTCCATAATGTTATAATATAACACATTCTTGACATTTTCCAACAACTTCAAGCGAAACAGTTTCAACAACAAAATTCACCTCTTGCGTCGTCGCGTCAATTGCCTTTAAAAGCTTTGAATTACAACATTCAACAGCCTTATGACAATTCGAACAAATCAAAAAATAACATTGCTTATGTTTTTGCGGATGAGAACAGCCAACATAAGAATTTAGACTTGCTAAACGATGCGCAATGCCGCTTTCAAGCAAAAAATCAAGCGCTCGATAAACAGTTGGCGGCTTTACAGATTTATCTTTTTTCTTCAATACATCGAGAATTTCATAAGCCTTTATCGGAGCTTTATTTTCAAGGATCAAACGAAAAATCTTTTTTCTAATTTCCGTAAATCTTAAGCCTTTTTCTTGACAAATTTCTTCCGCTTTTTGCAAAGACTCATTGACGTCGTTATGATTGCAATTTTGATGCATAATTATCTTGAATTTATTGTTATAAATGTTATATTATAACAATATTTATTTTTTTACAACTGTTTTCTATGAAAAAACTCATTATTTTCGCGCTCTTTGCCCTATTTAGCAAAAACAGTTTTGCAAGCGAAAATAACAAAATAGTTGTCACGATCAAGCCTTTATTCTCGCTGGTTCAATCTGTCGTTGGCGAAAGTGAAAATGTCACACTTTTAATAGACAATAACATCTCAGAGCACAATTTTCAACCAAAACCATCTCATGTTAAAATTTTAAACGAAGCTGATATTATTTTCTTCATCGACAAAACTCTCGAGACTTCAGTTTATAAAATTTTAGAGAATTTACCGACTCATATAAAAAAGGCGCAAGTCTCTCAGATCAAGGGCTTGAAGAAATTACCAATTAGAAATGTCGCCAATTCTGACAGTCGCAATCAAGACGATATGCATATTTGGCTTGATGTTGAAAATGCCAAAAAAATCACACAATATATCGCTGACGAACTTTCTGCGATTTATCCGCAAAACAAGGCGATTTATCGCAAAAATGCCAAAAAAACCATCGAAAAACTCGATTTATTGCATAAAAACTTGCAAAAAATGACAAAATCTCTACAAAATAAGCCATTTATTACATTTCACGACTCTTATCAATATTTCGAACAGAATTATAATTTAAGCGCGATTACTTCAATCAGAATTGAGGCAAGCGAATCGCCATCAGCTCTTAGAATCAGAGAAATTCGCCAAAAAATTCTTGAGAAAAAAGTGGTTTGCGTTTTTTATGAACCACAATTTTCCGATAAAATCGTGAAAGTTATCACTCAAAATTTAGACGTTAAAATTGGCGTTTTAGACCCGATTGGCGCCGATTTGCAAAATGACGAGAATTTATATTTCAACATGATGAATAACTTGGCCGATAATTTCGCGAAATGTTTAAGATAAATGCTATTACTGCGCGTTTAGCAATCATAGATTCTTGCGAGCGCTGGCAGAAATAAACAACGATATTTCCAGAAAAAACTTGCAATCAAATCATGCGTTAAATAAAATGAGAAAAAACCCCTAAATTATGAAAAAAATCTCAGTAAAAAATCCGGTAGTCGAAATTGACGGCGATGAAATGACGCGAATTATTTGGAAATTCATCAAAGAAAAATTGATTTTACCTTATCTCGATCTCGACATAAAATATTATGATTTGGGCGTAGAAAATCGCGACAAAACTGAAGACAAAGTCACGGTCGACTCAGCTTTAGCGATTCAAAAATATGGAGTTGGAATAAAATGTGCGACAATAACTCCTGATGAAAATCGCAAAAAAGAATTTAATTTACGCCAAATTTGGAAATCGCCAAACGGCACAATCCGCAACATTCTTGACGGCACAGTTTTTCGCGAACCAATTGTGTGTTCTAATGTTCCGCGCATTGTTTCAAACTGGACAAAGCCAATCGTTATCGGGCGCCACGCTTTTGGCGATCAATATAAAGCCACCGATTTTGTCGTTAAAGGAAAAGGGAAACTTACGATAAAATTCGAAGGCGAAAATGGCGAAGTTATCGAACACGAAGTCTATAAATTCAACGGCGACGGCGTCGCGCTTGCGATGTATAATACCGATGAATCGATAATTGGTTTTGCGCGCTCATGTTTCAATATGGCTCTACAAAAGGGTTGGCCGCTTTATTTGTCGACAAAAGACACGATCTTGAAAAAATATGATGGACGTTTTCGCGACATTTTTGCCGAAATTTACAACAAAGAATTTAGAGAAAAATTTGCCGCAAAAAAAATTATTTATGAACATCGCTTAATCGACGACATGGTCGCAAGCGCCCTAAAATGGCACGGCGAATTTGTTTGGGCCTGCAAAAATTATGACGGCGACGTTCAATCAGACAGCGTGGCTCAAGGCTTTGGCTCGCTTGGCTTGATGACTTCAGTTTTAATCACGCCCGATGGAAAAATCATGGAAGCAGAAGCCGCGCACGGCACAGTTACGCGCCATTTTCGCGATCATCAAGCAGGAAAGCCGACTTCGACAAATCCGATTGCGTCAATTTTTGCGTGGAGTCGCGGTTTGGCATTTCGCGGAAAACTTGACGGAAACCAAGAATTAATCGATTTTTGCCACGCGCTTGAAAAAACTTGTATTGAAGTTGTTGAAAGTGGAAAAATGACGAAAGATTTAGCGGTTTGCATTCACGGCAACAAAGTTGAACACGGCAAACATTATCTTTACACCGAAGAATTTTTAGACGCGATCGATCAAAAATTGCGTGATAAAATTGGGGCTTAATTTAAGCGCCGTGATTATATTTTTTCGCGCAAATTGGTGTTGGGTTTTTCAATTCAGATTCACTGCGTAATGTTAAAGTTAACGGAGTTTATCAAAATGCTAACAGCAAAAAAGATGGCTCGTTTCAATATTTAAGCTTTGGTTCGGCCTACGGAATTCCGGTTAATATTAATGGAAGTCTTGCAATCTCGGCTTCAGTCTTATTGCAAAGAACCGTAAATGACAATTCGACTGAAAATGGCTTAAGCTATGGTAATGTAGCAATTTCAAAAACCAACGCTGAAACTTTAAACTTTGAAGGCGGAATTTTCTATCAAAACGAAATAGCCAAGATTTTAAAATTGCCAAACGCATCTTTTTATCGTGTTGAATTAAGCGCTTATCACAGCCATCTTTATTCTTCTAAAGATGCAACCGTTACTCAAGGAAACACCAATTATTCTCTTTCTGCAAAATATAATCAAGGTGTAGTTTATGGCGCCAGCGCACTTTTATCTACGCCAATTAACGACTCAACAGACCTTGTTACGAAAATTGAAAGAAGACAAAATAACAGCTTGCGCGACGTAACCGGCGGCGTTAACTTGCTATTGAGATTCTAAGTATAAATTGGAGTTTTGGTTTAGTTAAAAAAGTTTTTTTTAAGAAAAGGCGATTGTTCTGTATTTTAGAACAATCGCCTTTTTAATTTTTATAATCTTAAAAATTAGTCATGTCACGATGAGGATGAAGATGATCTCGAGAGAGCGGGAGAATTTATCATGCCTTGAACACTATGGTTGGAAGGTGTTGGCGAAGGCGAACTTTGACCTTCTTCATTTTCTTCCACCTCCTCACCTTCAACCTCTTCTTCAAATTCCGACGAATCATATTCAAGACTAAATTGGCTTAACCCACCTTCAAGGCCGGTTGAATTTTCAGTACTTTCCTCACTTTGCGAATCATTAAAATGTAATCGCCGCGCCAAAAAATCTTCATCTTCTCGCTCTTGCTCATAAAGTGACTCTTGGTCTTGTAAAAAATTTTTCAAAACTTCACTATGTTCCTGACTTTTGACCAAACCTTGCAAATAATTCAGATGATATGACCGAATTGCTTTCCCTAGTTGATCGGACTTTGTCTTGATTAAATGCTGAATTCCTTCTCCCATCTCGCCATTGTGGTCAACTACCACCAATTGCTGATCGCAATTGACGGCAATATTTCCGTGCGCCATTTCTATCATAAAATAAGCAACGAAGGGCCCGCAGTGCAAGTTATCTATCACGCAGTCGCCGTTGATAATTGAGCTAGTTTGTATTGTATTTCTAACATCAATAATTTTATTACCCACAAAACTACTTTTTATTATCTTAGAAATTTCCGGCGAAAGCGGATGCAGCGGCTCGTGACTTTGATTATCTACAGTTGGATCAAAATAAATAATTTCATAATTTCCGTTATCTTTTTTAGTTATATGAAGTGCCGTAAAATGATTATGGCCATGCATTAAAATTAACGCCTGATGTTTGTTGGCATCATCTTTAAATTCTGCAATAGACTGCGCAAGCGAAACTTCAACTAAAGCAACCGCAGCATTAATATAACTTACATTTGCAGGCAAGTGTGATTCAAGAATGGCATTCATTTCATCATCGGCATAACAGGCGCCATCATTTCTAATTCTGGCAATTTGTGAACGCATTTCACCGCTATCTTCAACATGGCCACTTGATTTACTCGCACTTCCTATTCTTGCATCACGGGTGCTTAATATTCCGCCGGTTGGCGTGGTCATGCTTTGCGTATGTCCTTGATAGGATTGATTATATGGCACTACAAAATCACCAACATATCCAGCGGCGCGATCTTTTTTTATTGCAATTGCCCTTAAAAGCGAACCATGATGCTGAATTAAATGCTCGGTAATATCCCCTATTTTAACGCCCGCATCAGTAATTGATGCTTGCAGCTTTTTATATTTTGTCTCATCAAGACCGAAGATTTTTTTATATTGCGCTTTTTTTTCTGCACTCATCTGATCATAATCGCGGTCAAGTCTGGGCAAAACTAAAGGAAACGAACCTGACACATATTTGCCGTCAATCATAGAATTAAAAGTGACTTCTTCAATAACGCGGTTTGGTTCGGTGCCTTTTCTAACATCGGCATTCACATCGATTAAATCATTGCTTTGCCGCAAATCATGATAATCTTTCATCGGTAAAGAAACTACAAACGCGTTAGCAAGAACGCGATTAACTGGTCTTTTTGACGAATCGTAACCCAGAGGACGATGTTGATCTTTCGATCCAAGATCTGTGCCGCGCCCTCCACCACTTGCCCCACCCATTTGTCCCACACCATATTCAGAGGCAACCCACGGAAATTTTGTAGTTGCAACAACGGGATTATTGGCTAATTTTGTGGCTTGCGAGAGTTTTTCAATCGCTTTTGTATATGCCTTCCCCGAATTAAAAAGCGCGGTATTGCTTTCTTGAGATTTTATTGCGCGAAAATATTCACGCACCGCTTGCCTTACTTCAACTTTTCTTGCATCATCATTCTCGATTTCAAAAAGACCGTCAGACAAGATTGGCTTTCCTGCAAATTTTCGCGTTACATAATCAAGGATTTCTTTTCGGCTTCTCATCCTACTTTTTTTAGTAACCGGATCAACAAATGTCGATGTTAAATTTTTACCACGAAACAAATGCGTTTGTTTCGCTTCCAGCTCTTTACTATAGTTGATTTCTAAATCAGCCCTCTCCTTTATTTTTCCCTCTAATTCTTTTTTGCGCGCTTGATATTCTTGCGCTTCCTTTGTTTTTCTTTCCGGATATTTTGCCTTACTTTTCGCGCTAGGCTTATTTCTAGCTCCCTCATAACCCGATTTAAACTCTTCCAGCTTTTTTGTTGCCGCAATTTTTTGTGCATCAGGTATTATTACCGCTAATTGACTATATTGATGTGCATCACCATTAAAATCAATTTCACCTATTCCTTGTTCATTCAAAATATCTTCAAGCAACTCACTATAATTACTCATCGCCGAGCCGGTTCTGTTAAGCTGATAATGATTTTCATCACCCTCCACAATTGGCAAACCCCATTTTTGCATTTCTGCTGTTAAAGCAAACACTTCTTTATCACTTTCTAATTCTGATTCGATTTCATCTTCAGTCACATCTCCCGATTCAGTGCTTTTGCTACTTTCTTCCTCATCAGATTCATCTTGCGACCTATAACTATTTAATGGATTTCTCGACATTTTCTATTTTTAAAATAAATTATTAAACTACCACAAATTCTTTGTGCGAGCTTCTAGCAACAACAGAATTTGCCAATAAAAAAATATATTATATAATCATACACAGTCTCTTTTCAAGAAAATAGATTAATTTTAAAAACTTGAAATTTTGATACAATAATTTTTTAAATGCCAAAAAACTTAAAGCAAATCAGTCAAAATTTTTTTGAACAAGATTCAGTTGTGGTTGCCAAAAATCTTATCGGCAAAATTTTAACTTTTCATTCGCACCAAGGCACAATTCGCGGAATTATTAATGAAACCGAAGCTTACCACCAAAACGATAAAGCTTGCCACGCTTACGGCGGCAAGAAAACCCCGCGCAATTCAATAATGTTTTTATCAGCCGGTCATGTTTACATTTACTTCACTTATGGCATGCATTATTGTTTCAACATCGTCACCGAAAAAGCCGAAATCGGTTGCGCGGTTCTGATTCGCTCGATAATTCCGCTTGAAGGTCTTGAGATATTACAAAAAAATCGCAGCATCCAAGAGAATCGGCATTTCGCAAGATAAAGATTTATTGTGGCGATTTGTTGGTGAATTTGACGAGATTTAAAGGTGGCGTCATAAATTATATATTACGTTTCTACACCTTTATTTTATTTACTTTAAAGCTTACATTTCATAACGAATTTACATTTATCATTACTGCTTATTAGTCATCGTGATCCTTGTAGAACAAGGCGTGGCGATCCATTATTTTATTGAATTACCACGCGACTTATAATATTTCTCGTTAATAATTAACCATTTATGTGTCATGATTTCGGTCTAAACTTATTTTGCCTAAAAGATTAATTATTAGTAGGAAATAGTATGCAACAAAACTCGAAAGTGAAAAATATAAAAACTGAAAAAATTCTAAAAACCCCTCACAAAATTTGCTTTTTTCAAAAATCCCGCTATAATAAAATCATGAAAAAACTAAACTTTACAAATCCATATTCAAATCTTCCGCCCGATTTCTACACCAAAATGGACGCTGAAAGATTCGCACAAAAACCCTTTTTAATCCACGCCAATATTGAAGCCGCAAAAAATCTCGACTTAACAAAAGAAGATTTTTCTGACGAAAATTTTGCGAAATATTTCTCAGGAAATAAAAACCTTGAAAACAGCGAACCCTTGGCAATGGCCTATTCCGGTCATCAATTCGGAGTTTTCGCCGGACGCCTTGGCGATGGTCGCGCGCTTCTTTTGGGTCAAGTCGAAAATGAAAAAAATGAACTCTGGGACGTCGTCCTTAAAGGCTCGGGCAAAACTCCCTATTCGCGATTTGGCGATGGTCGCGCTGTTTTACGCTCTTGCATTCGCGAATATTTATGCTCGCAAGCGCTTGTCGGCCTCGACATATCAACAACCCAAGCACTTTGCATTATCGGCACCGACGAATTCGCGCTTCGCGAAAAGCTCGAACCCGCCGCGATCCTTACGCGACTAGCCAAATCACACATTCGCTTCGGACATTTCGAACATTTTTTCTATCTCGAACAATTCGAAAATCTCAAAATTTTGGCAGATTACGTCATCAAAAATCACTTCAGTGATATTTCGTTAAGTGACGAAAAATGCTACGAAAAAATGCTCGAAAAAGTTACGATGCTAACCGCGAAACTAATCGCAAAATGGCAAGCCGTGGGTTTTTGCCACGGCGTAATGAACACCGACAACATGTCGATAATCGGCGACACCATTGACTTTGGGCCTTTTGGCTTTCTCGAAAAATTCGACCAAGATTTCGTCTGCAACCACTCTGACACGGCCGCGCGCTATTCCTACAACAAACAACCAACAATCGCGTTGTGGAATTTACACGCCCTAGCCTACGCGCTTAGCCCTTTAATCGATTTTGAAGATTCGAAAAAAATCCTCAAAAATTTCGAAATAATTTTGCAAAAAGAATATAAAAAACTCATTTCAAAAAAACTCGGATTACAAAATTCGATGCCAGAAAATGACCAATTAATAAGCGAATTATTGCAAATTTTAGACGAAGAAAAACCCGATTATACTCTGTGTTTTCGATATTTGAGCGATGTTTTTGAAAATGAAGAAAAATGGCTTTCTTTATTTGACAATCAACAAAAAGCAAAAAATTGGCTGAAAAATTACAAATTAAAAATCGAAAATACGCAAAATTTTCAAGCCGAAATGAAGCAAAATAATCCTAAATTTATTTTGCGCAATTGGGTCGCTGAACTCTGCATTCGCGAAGCGCAAGACAAGAAAAACTATAAAATGATTGATGATGTTTTGAAGATATTACAAAATCCATTCGGCGAACATTTAGAATTCGAACATTTCTCAAATCCCGCGCCAGAAGCGTTTCAAGATTTGTGCGTTTCGTGTTCGTCTTAATTTTTCATCGCCAAAACAAGCAAAAAAACCTCACGAAACTTTATCAATTTTCGCCGCTAAAATAAAATCCGCTTCGCAAAGCCCGTTAATTTTGTGAGTCTGAATCGAAATTTTGCAAAATCCCCAAGTAAACTCAATATTTGGATGATGATTTTCTTTCTCCGCAACCTCACCAATTTTATTAACGAAACTAAGAGTTTTGGCAAAATCTTTGAATTTGAATTCTTTAAGAATCCATTTTTTATCAACGCTAAATTGCCATTTATCAAGCTGACTCAAAAAATTACCAGCCTCAATTTCACTTAGAGCCACAGTCGACCCAGAACAAGGGAGGCATTTTTTATCGAATAATTTCATATTTTTATAAAATTTGACTTTTTAAACAATTTAAGTGTAGAATTGACAAAAAACCAAGTCAATGTTTAAAATTTTAACATCAAAAAAGTTCTTTTTCCTTTTTATCACTCAATTTTTTGGCGCACTCAACGATAATATTTTCAAAAACGCCTTAGTAATTTTCATCACTTATAAACTAGCGCACGAAAATCAAATTAACAGCCAGTTTTTCGTCACTCTAGCAGCATTTTTGTTCATCTTGCCATTCTTTTTATTTTCAGCTTTGGCAGGTCAAATAGCCGACAAATTCGACAAAGCAAAAATTGCGCAAATCATAAAATTTGCCGAAATAATCTTGATGATTTTCGCATTTTACGGATTTTACACCAAAAATCTTTATTTTTTGCTGTTTATTTTATTTGCACTCGGCGCTCATTCGGCGTTTTTCGGGCCGATAAAATACGGAATTTTACCAAAAATAGTCAAGGAAAATGAATTAATCGCCGCAAACAGCCTAATTTCTTCTGCAACTTTCGCCGCAATCCTACTTGGCACAATCATCGGCGGAATTTTAATCATGACCCAAAATGGCATTTTCGCAATTTCAGCAACAGTCATTTCATCAGCAATTATCGGTTTTGTCACCTCATTTTTTATCCCGAAACAAAAACCGAATCAACTTAAAATCAGCTTCAATATTTTTACGCAAAGCTTGAAAATTATGGCTCAAACCAGAAAAAACCCAAAAATTTTTCAATCTATTATGGCAATTTCTTGGTTTTGGTTTATTGGCTCAATTTTTCTCTCACAAATCGCGAATTTCTCGAAAAATATTTTATTTGCAAATAACGAAATAACAACTTTAATGATCACGATTTTTTCCCTCGGAATCGCCCTTGGCTCATTGATTTGCAACAAATTATTAAAAGGAAAAATAAGCTCGTTTTACACACCATTTGCCGCAATTTTAATGAGCATTTTCATCTTCGATTTATATTTCACAAGCACTAGTCAAAACTTTTCAAGCGGCGATTTAATTGGTTTTGGCGAATTTATAAAAACCCCAAATAATCTACGAATCTTGTTCGATTTGGCCATGATAGCGATTTGCGGCGGAATTTATGTCGTGCCACTTTATGCCATTATTCAAAATGAAAGCATCGATGAAAACCGCGCCAGAACTATAGCGGCACTAAATATTTACGATTCACTTTTTATGATTCTTTCTACAATTTTTGCACTGATAATTTTAAGATTAGGATTTGGCACTTTAGAAATATTTCTAGCAACGTCAGTTTTAAATCTTATAATTTCTGGAACAATGCTAAAGCTTAGAAAACAGCAAAAACTTTAAATTTAGGTAATTTAGAGCGAGAAATAAACTTGATTAATAAGCCTGAAAAGGGCTTTTGAGGGATTTTTGCCTAATTTGAGAAATAGATAAAAGGC
>CAMCFD010000025.1 GCA_945874115.1 Rickettsia typhi
GCCTTTGGTTGCGTTTGACAAGGCTTTTACTTGTCCAACCCCAGCTGCGCTGAAGCTGGCTGCGCCGCCTCGACTTGAAGCACTTCCGCCACCGCCAACGGCTGGGACACTTGGTGGATTTGGCGGCGTAGGGCCACCAGAAGGATTTCCACCAACAACTGAACCTCTTGTTGTGGTTGCACCTCCTTGGCCACCGACTGCGCCAAACCCTGCTGCGCCGCCAATTCTGCCCGCTGTTGGAAGTGGAATGCGACCTAGATGAGGCTGAGAGGCTCCATGACCTAAGACATTTCCGCCACCACCTAATACTGGGCCACTTCCGCCACCACCAAATCCGCCAAATGCTGGGCCACTTGAGCCTCTCGGTGGAATTGGATTACCGCCAGCTCCTGCTGCAAATCGCGGGACATGAAAACCATCAGGCAGAGATGAAATGCTATTTTTTCTTGACCCTGCAACAGAAAACTCTTCGCCCTCTGATTCATCCAACTCAGAATTTTGATCAAAAACAGTTTGATGTTGAGGTCGAGGTCGAGGTCGAGGATTTAGCTGTCGCCTTCCTGTTCTAAGATCACCACCAACTTGTCCCGCGGCGGCGTCTGGGCGAACACCATCAGCTGGCTGATCTAAACCCCCTTCTTCCTCACTGACTACCACGTTAGGAAGCGTGACACGAGAGTCAATAGATGAAGTACTATTAGCTCTTCGCAATACTGGTCGAGCTGCTGAATCTGGATAGGCTCCCTCTTCTTCTGGAGGCGAGAAATCATTATTATCGAGCTCCCCACCTTCGGCATCAGCTGCATCTTGATCGACTACACCATCACCACCTTGAGGCGCCGCATCTAGTTCGTCAAACGCAGACCCTCCTTCGCTAAAGTCGCCTAAATCTTGACCTCCTTGTTGCGCGTCGGCGGCGCGTTTGTCTTGTTTGAATCGCCCCAAAAGGTCTTTGATAACCTCAGATTGCTCTCTTAACTCTTCTTTATCAGTAACCAGAACAACATTACCTCCTACACTCTTAACAACAGCTGGATAAGGATAGCGACCCTCCACCTCTTCACCTCTATTGTCACTAATTATTCCATATTGAACATTGACTTCTTGCCCACCCTCGTCTATGAATTCATATTGTTCGCCATAATAACGCACGTTGCCTTGAATAGATTGGATAGATGATTCGCCCCTAATTTCAAGTTGAACACCTGGCGACTCAAAACCTCCTTCTTCTAAAAAATTATAAAGTTTTTCTCTAGAAAAATTTCTTCTTGTGAGCCCACCCCTTAAACCCGCTTGAAGCTTGATAGCCGCTTGAAGCTCAATCTGTCCAATCTGAGCATTGGCCGTTGCAAGATAATCAGCTCTTAGTGCATCGATTACTTCCTGTTGCGCCTGATTAGCTGAGTCTTCCAATAGATTAGTTACGGTTATCGCACCATTATTAGCACGATCAAAACTAATGACAACCGGATTGCCAGCAGCGTCAAAAACGTAATTTCGGGTTACGGCTCCAACTTGATTTGCATGGAATATTCTATATCTTGTTGCCTCGTTATTGCCATTATTAATATCGATTGTTTGCTCATCGGTGCCTGCTGCAACTGGCAACAACCTAGCCAACTTAGCGGCACTGTTTTGAAGTTCGTCAGTGGCAAGCGTCATGCCTTCGACATCGCTTAATGATAATCCATCTAGCGAATTTTCTTCTCCATCTGATAACCCCGATCCTGACAATGCTCCATCTTGCGATTGGTCTAATGAATCGCCATCTTGCTCAAAAGAAACGACTTCATAAATATGTCGATATGGATTTGCTTCGGCGTCGGCGGCGGAGGCTGCGGCGGCTCTCGGAGTTTGTGCTTCTGCCCCAGCGGAAAACTCTACATATTGATTCTCAGCAACAACTCCACTTTGAGCAAATTGCGCCAACTGATCACTATTTCCGTGCACAAGAACGTTAAGCGCCCTTTGCAAATCATGCGCGTGACCAAGAGCACCCACTCTATCGTGATCCATAAATCTAGACGCCCCCTTGTCCTGCAGCTTCACCATATTTCTCTCACCTAACTTATCAATAACAGCTTCGAGCTTCTCACTGTCAAGTAAGTCATTAATATATTCATCATCAATTTTTCCATCGACCTTCAACTGTGCAACAGCCTGCAACATGCGCCTTAAGAACAAAGATGCTTCTTGAATATTGCTTGCGCTTGAGCTATCGACAGAATATTTTCCTCTCCCCTCTTCTTTGATTTGCGCCGATATAAAATCTAAAATCTCATCAAAGCCGCTATTTTCATTTTCATTTCGATACGCCAATCTTGCCTTCATTGCGTTTGTTGAAGCTGGACTATCATCGCTTTTAAAAAGATCTGAAACCGCATCAACCATTCCGTTTCTGATTTCTTGAGCGGCTTCTCGTGTTGCGCCTTCCGCTTCCTGCTTAGTTCTTTGTGGTGCAGACTGCGCTGGCTTTCTTCTTAAACGATCAAACAAACTTCTTGTTGCTGGTGGGCTAACCGCCTCCTCATCACTACTATCCTCTTTGGCTTGCGGCACAATTCTTGCAAAACTAGGAATGATAGCACGTGTTATTGCTGTATGAAAAGCAGCTTCATTTCCTTGCCTCGCTCTTGTAGTAGCGCCCACTTGCCGCAAAAGATCTGGGCCAGCAAACTGTTCTTGGCCAACAGCGGCCGCAGCCGCATCGCTCGGTCTTCGACGAACGCCCACACCCGTCGCAGCGCCAGCCGGAATAGTCGCGGCCGGTCTAGAAGAGCGCAAGCCAGAACGAACACTTAGACTTCCCGCCTCAGTCAAAACATCTTGTGCCAATTTTTGTTTTGCTTCACTTTTTGTGTGATACTGAATTAATGATTGACCCAATGTAGTCGCCCTTTCTGTCGCAGAATTTATCAATCCTACATCAATTTTTCTATCTGGTTGAGTTCTAGGGTTTTGATTAAATTCTTGCGCATTCTTCGCCGCCATAACATAAAATCTCGCCAAACCAAGAGCCATCTGACTCTTGTCAGAAACTTGCAATATCTCATCTTTCACTTCATTATCGTTTGCCTCCCCTGTCTTAACAAGAGCGTATCTAGAAAAAAGACTAACAGCCTTTTTGGCTTCTTCATTATTCCTTCCCTTCAAGCCTTGTAAATGAATCAAGGTCGCAACAAAGGCAGGATTTTTGATTAACGAATAATAATCATTACTATTTCGAGTATACAATTCATTAAACTCCGCTAAATTTTCCGCAAAACGAGTGAGCTTGGCTTGATCTTGCGCTTCTGCATCAGCGCGATTTCTTCTTGTGAACCTTCTAGTTCTACCTAAATCTATTCGGTCAGTGTCGCTATTATAAATCGCGCTCGAATCTTTTAACAAACTCGCTTGTAATCGAGCAACTGCTTTTGCATCAACACCACTAGTTCTAATAGGCATAATTTGATAATTTCATTAATAATTTATAATATTTTTATTATATCACAAAATTGAAATCAAGTAAAGAGTTTTTTTAATAATATTAAAGATTGCTCAAAAAACGATATTTTATGCTACAATTTTTTGACAGATATTAGTCAAATCGCCAGTTTGCGTGGCTTAATAGAGTTTTACATTAATAATTATGCCCAAGCTTTAAAAAGTATTTTTGAGTAAAAATTGAATTGGATTTTGTGAAAAAATGTGGGGAAGCCAGATTTAGCTTGCTTATGGAAGTTTTTAAAGAAATTATATTGTCGCAAATTTGCTCAGATTTTTTGCGAATTTCCCCCTTATTTTGTGAAATAAAAATAATGGGGAAATCTTGAATTTAGATGATTTTAGCGTTGATAAAAACAAAATCTAAACTTTCAAATAAACCTGCGAGCCCTTTTCTTTGAACTTCTCGCTCATTTCTTCCATGCCTTTTTCTGCCTCTTTTTGTTTAGCATAATCGCGAACATCTTGCGAGATTTTCATCGAGCAAAATTTCGGGCCACACATTGAGCAAAAATGCGCGGTTTTAGCGCCTTCGGCTGGCAAAGTTTCGTCGTGGAAAGATTTTGCCATTTCAGGGTCAAGCGCCAAATTAAATTGGTCTTCCCAGCGAAATTCGAAACGCGCTTTTGACAATTCGTCATCGTGCAAACGCGCTAAAACATTGCCTTTGGCAAGGTCGGCGGCGTGCGCGGCGATTTTATAAGTTATCACGCCAGTTCTTACGTCTTCCTTGTTTGGCAAGCCTAAATGTTCTTTTGGCGTGACGTAGCAAAGCATTGCCGTGCCAAACCAACCAATCATCGCGGCGCCAATCGCTGATGTGATGTGGTCATAAGCCGGCGCAATGTCGGTTGTGAGGGGCCCAAGCGTGTAAAATGGCGCTTCTTTACATAATTCGAGCTGTTTTTCCATATTTTCTTTGATCAAATGCATCGGAACATGTCCGGGGCCTTCAATCATAACTTGGCAATCGTGTTTCCAACCGATTTCGGTGAGCTCACCCAAAGTTTTGAGTTCGCCAAATTGCGCTTCATCGTTAGCGTCAGCAATTGAGCCGGGGCGAAGGCCGTCACCAAGCGAGAAACTCACGTCATATTTGTTCAAAATCTCGCAAATATCTTCGAAATGTGTGTAGAGGAAATTTTCTTTGTGATGCGCCAAACACCATTTCGCCATGATCGACCCGCCGCGAGACACGATGCCTGTGGTGCGGTTGGCCGTAAGCGGCACATAAGGCAAGCGCACACCGGCGTGAATTGTGAAATAATCAACACCCTGCTCGGCTTGCTCAATTAGAGTGTCGCGGAAGATTTCATAAGTTAATTCTTCGGCAACGCCCTCAACTTTTTCAAGCGCCTGATAAATCGGCACAGTGCCGACCGGAACAGGACAGTTGCGGATAATCCACTCGCGAATGTTGTGAATGTTTCGCCCAGTTGATAAATCCATCAGCGTGTCGGTGCCGAAGCGGGTCGCCCAAATCATTTTTTCTACTTCTTCTTCAACGCCCGAAAAAATCGCCGAATTGCCAATGTTGGCGTTGATTTTGACCAAGAAATTGCGCCCAATAATCATCGGTTCAGATTCTGGGTGATTGATGTTGTTTGGAATAATAGCGCGGCCCGACGCGATTTCGTCGCGCACAAATTCGGCGGTGATTATGTTTGGAAACTTAGCGCCAAAAGCTTCGCCGCCCAAATTGCGATTTTTGGTTTTCTTGAATAATTCTTCGCGATTCATGTTTTCGCGAATGGCAACATATTCCATTTCTTTAGTGATGATTCCCGCGCGCGCATAGGTCAGCTGCGTTGGTTTTGCGCCTTTTTTGGCACGAAGCGGCTTGAAATTGACGGCCTTTAAATCGAATTCAGGCGCAGAAGGCGTTCTGCCTGCTTTCACACCGTTATCTTCAGGTTTAATTTTTCGTCCATCATAAAATTCGACGTCGCCGCGATCCAAAATCCATTTCTCGCGAAGCCTTGGCAATCCTTTGTTTAAGTCGATTTTGCTTAGATATTTTTCATCAGTATAAATTCCCGAAGGGTCATAAACCGTGAAGTTTTTTAAATCAGACTTTTCTGAAAGTTCAATTTGGCGCATCGCAACAGACACATCGTCAAAACGCGGACTTTGTACATAAATTTTGCTTGATTTTGGCAGCGCACCCAAAGTTAGTTTTTTCGTAATTTTTCCGTTTTCCATCTGAAATATCAATTGTTTGAATAACCTCGCAAAATCAAGGCTATTGACGAATTTAGCGTCGCTTTTATTATAAATTATCGCACTAATTAAATCAAGTATTTTTGGATAACCGCTTTTTTTGGCCACGCTTGGTGTTATGATTGCTGCAAAAATAAATTTGGCAAAATCGTCGAAAATAACCTCTTTATTAGCTAAAATTGCGAAATATTATTGATTTTTTGAGGAATTTTGCTGTTAAAATATTTTACAACTATTATAATTTAGAAAAGAGCTGATTTTGTTAATTTTTAACAAATTTTAGCAAAAAACTTTTGTTTTATACGAAATAATATGAACGAAGAATTAAAAAATCAAAAAACAGGGGAAAAATCGAGTCAAAGATCTGGCTTTATTCCCTACATTTTCTTTATCTTTTTTGGAATAATTTTCGCCGTCAATTTCACATACATATATATTGCAAAAAAAACTTTGCGCGGAGTTCAGACGCAAAACAGCTATAAAAAGGGAATTGATTATAACGAAACTATTGAAGAGGTAAAAAAACAACAACAATTGGGCTGGGTTTTAGACATAAAATATCGGCCAAACGGCAAAAATGCTGGTGTTTTAAGCGTCAAACTTTTAGATAAGCACAAAAATCTTATCAGAAATGCGAAAATTGTTGCGAATTTAAGGCGCCCAACGCAAGAAGGATTTGACTTTAAGCAAGATTTTTTGTTTGAGAATAATCAATATGAAGCCCGCATAAATTTCCCTTTAAAAGGGGTTTGGGACGTTGAAATTCAAGCCTTCAAAGATGATCAAGTGTTTCAAGAAGTTAAAAGATATGTGGTGCAATAATTATATTTAGAAAATTTGAAAACTTTGCCCGAGAAAAATATTTGTATTCATTGCGAGTCAAAAATAACCGACGAAAGCTTGATTAACGATGGTTTCTGCTGTTTTGGATGCAAAAGCGCTTATGCGATTATCAACAAAATCGGTCTTGGAAATTATTATAAGTTTCGCCAAAATAACCCCGAGATAAGAAAAATTAAGCCCGAAATCGAGGAGAAAATTGACCTGACAAATTTCATCACGCAAGATGAAAAAGGGAATAACGAATTATTTTTGGCAATTGACGGACTTCATTGTGCCGCTTGCGTTTGGCTGATTGAAAATATTTTGAAAAAACAAAATGACGTTGTTTTAGCGCGCATAAATTTATCGAAAAAATATCTTAATTTAAAGTGGCATGGAAGCGCGCAAAAAGGCAATGAATTCGTCGATTTAATTCGCGAAATTGGTTATAAATTATTTCCATTTGATGAGAAAATTCTAGCTGAAGAAGAAAAGAAATATAATGATGAATTGATTAAATGCCTTGCTGTTGCTGGCTTTGGAGTCGGAAACGTGATGTTGTTTTCGATAATTTTATGGTTTTATGATATTTCAGAAATTGGTGAAAAAATGCGCGATTTTTTGCATTTCTTTTCGGCGCTAATCGCCCTTCCCGTCATAGTTTATGCGGCACGGCCATTTTTTCATTCGGCGTTTCGTTCAATAAAAATGCGCTCGGCAAATATGGATGTCGCAATCTCAGTGGCGATTTTTCTAGCCTCTTCAAACAGCCTGATTCAAACGTTTCGCGGCGCCGATCAAATTTATTTTGACTCTGCACTAATGTTGTGTTTTTTCTTGTTAATCGGGCGCTATCTTGATTTTAAGGCGCGCAAAAAAACCTTCGATGTAGCACGCGAATTCTCACTTTTAACATCAAATTTTGCACGAATTATTGACGGCGATCAAATTAAAATTATCGCAAGCAAAGATGTCACTAAAGACATGATTTTGCTTGTTTGTGCTGGCGATAAAGTTGCGGCAGACGGCGTGGTGATTGATGGCGAAAGCGAAATTGACGCCTCAATTATCACTGGCGAATCATTACCGAAGAAGGTTTTTGTTGGAGAAAAACTTTTCGCCGGAATGATAAATATCAACAATGCGCTACGCATAAAAGTCCTCCAAAATCAGCAGAATAGCATGATTGCGCAAATCTCAAAAATTGTCGAAGAAGTCGAAAATCACAAAAATAAATATGTAAATCTGGCCGATAAATTATCGAAAATTTATGTTCCGCTCGTTCATTTTCTTGCCTTCGCCACTTTTGTTTTTTGGTATTTTTTCGCGAAATCAAACGCCGAAACTGCACTTCTAAACGCCATCGCAGTTTTAGTTATAACTTGTCCTTGCGCCTTGGCGTTAGCGGTTCCGATTACGCAAACTTTAACAATTTCATCTTTGATAAAAAGGGGAATTTTAGTAAAATCTGGCGAGGCCATCGAAAAAATCAACAATGTCGATTTGTTTATTTTTGACAAAACTGGAACACTAACTTATGGCCGCCCCGAACTTGCAGAAATCGAGGTTTATGACAAAAACTCTGGCGATAAAATTGCTGTTGACGAAGAAAAACAATTCTACCTAAAACTCGCCGCATCAATGACTGACAACAGTTCACACCCAATTTCAAAAGCAATTTCGGCGTCGTTTTCAGGCGCCAGATTTAAGCTTGAAGTTCAAGAAAATAAAGGCTTCGGATTGGTTTCTAAATATGAAAATCACGAGATAAAACTCGGTCGAAAAACTTTCATGAAAAACGCCGCAAACCTTGAAAATAATGGCGATTTTAATATAACATATTTAGAATTTCGCGACAAAATTGTATCATTCTATCTTAAAGATAAACTTAAAGAAGACGCTAAATTATTGATGTCGAAGCTTGATAAAAAAACAATTTTACTGTCGGGTGACAATAAAAATATCGTCACTAAAACTGCGCTTGACCTTGGCATTAAAGAGTTTTATTACGAACAAACTCCGTTGCAAAAAATTGCGATTGTTGAAAAATTGAAGGCTCAAAATCACAAAATCGCCTTCGTCGGAGACGGCGTCAATGACACAGCCTGCTTAGCTTTAGCCGATGTTTCAATATCATTTTCGCGAGGCGCTGAAATCAGCAAAAACACCGCCGAAATTATTATTCAGAGCGAAAAATTAATGCCGATTTCTGAACTATTAAAACTGTCGAAGAAGTCTATTTTACTCATCAAGCAGAATTTATTTTTAGCACTTTGCTATAATTTTATCGCCGTGCCTTTTGCGGTTTTTGGCTATGTAAGCCCTTTATTTGCGGCGATTGCCATGTCATCATCATCAATTTTAGTAGTGTTAAATTCACTAAGAATTTTGAAGATTAAGGCCTAATTTCAAGGTTCTTGCGATGTTTTAAAATGTTTAAAAATTGCGAAATTTAAAAATATTTTCGTAAACAAACCTTTATTTTAAAGTCTAAACCAACAATTATAAAAAATGAATGTATTAATTTTCTTAATTCCAATCACACTAGGACTAGCTTTGTGCGGTTTAATTGCATTTTTGTGGAGCTTAAAAACTAAGCAATATGATGATTTGGAAGGCGCGGCCAACAGAATTTTATTCGACGAAGATTTAAATGTTGAAAAATTGAAAAAAGAAGCTCCAAAAAATGGTGACAAAAAACAATAAATTATGAGAAATTGTTCGGTTTTTTTCTGAAAAAAGCTGTAAAAAAAATTAATATAATTTTTGGTCATTTTTCTTAGGCCAAAACCTTCTAGACCTCGCAAAGAATAATCTTCTCGCAACCTTATAAACACTGGCTTAAAAAAAAATTTTAATGACCACTTTGCACGCACCTTGACTTGAAAAACTGTCAAGCGATTTATTTCAAGAAATCTGAAATTTTTATCTTTACTAACAGAGAAAAAATAAAGTAAACTATCTAATCTAAATTTAATTTTTAGAACTAAAAACGAGGTCTTTTTATTAAGACTAATTTAATAAGAATTGTAAAAAAATGCCGATACACGAAATTGAACCAAAAGAAGCTTTTGAAAAACTTCAAAATGAAGAAAATTCGGTTTTAATCGATGTAAGATGCGATGCCGAATTTAATTTTGTCGGTCAAGCTGACCTTTCTTCACTGAACAAAAACGCGGTTTTATTACCTTGGAAAATTTTCCCAGCGATGAATGTTAACGCACGTTTTCAAATGATATTAGAAAAGAATTTGCAAGAAAAATTTGGAGAAAAAGCACATGACGCGCAATTAATTTTTATGTGCCGAAGCGGTGCGCGCTCTTATGAGGCGGCCTCTTATATGGAATCTTTTGGCTACAATAACTGTTTTAACATGACTGGCGGCTTCGAAGGAAACCTTGATAGCGCAGGACACAGAAGCAAGATCAACGGCTGGAAAGCAAACAATTTACCTTGGAGACAATTATGAACAACCTTGCTCTAATCGAAGAAAATTTCGAACCAACAAACCAAACTCAACAATTTGGCAACAATTTTTTGGCACAAGCTAAAAATAATTTTGGCGAAGAAATTTTCGATAAATGGTTAGCAAAATTAGAAGTTTTTTCACATAGCGGCGCTGAGTTAATTTTGTCAGCTCCCTCAAAATTTGTACGCGATTGGGTTATTCGTGAATTTGTCGAAAATAAACAATCCGAAACCAATTTACTTAAAATTGCAGCAACAATTGATAAATCTATCAAAAAAATCAATATAATTGCCTCTAACAAGCCCGAAGAAGAAGATTTCGCTAAAAATGCTGTTTCGCGCTCATTTCAAAAAAATGTCGTGAATTTGTCAAAGCACGATAATGTTTTTGCTTTTGGCACCGAATTAAACCCAAAATATACTTTTGCCAATTTTGTTAGCGCAAAATACAACAAATTCGCACTTTCAATGGCGAAAATTGCTTCGGGAATCGAACAAAATCAAATGAGTCTTTTTGATGAGAAAATTCCACTTTTCATTCACGGCGGAGTCGGAATGGGCAAAACTCACTTAGCACAAGCGATCGCTTGGCAAATTAAAGAAGAAAGCAAGTCAAAAAAAGTAGTTTATTTATCGGCCGAAAAATTCATGTATCACTTCGTACAATCAGTGCGCAGCAACGATATGATGAATTTTAAAGAACAATTTCGCTCAGTTGACGTTTTGATTATCGACGACGTTCAATTTATCGCCGGAAAACAAAGCACTCAAGAAGAATTCATGCACTCTTTCAACCACTTGGTCGAAAATAATAAGCAAGTTATTCTGGTTTGCGACCGCTGCCCTTCTGACCTTGAGTCAATTGATGAAAAATTGAAATCAAGAATTTCAGGCGGAATGATTCTTAATTTCAAGAAAGCAGATTATGCTGATCGCTTCGAAATTCTAAAAGCCAAAGCCGCTTTAAACGGAATTGAGCTTGAGGAAAAAGTCGCTGAATTAATCGCTGCAAAAATCACCAGTTCAATTCGCGATTTAGACGGAGTTTTGCGTAAATTAATCGCTAATAAAGTTTTCGGTGGCGAAGAAATATCGCTTGAAGGCGCAAAATCAATAGTTGGCGAATATGTCAATTTAAGCAAAAATGGCGCAATTTCAACCGCAAAAATCCAAAAAGTTGTTGCTGAACATTTCGGCATAAAAACAAGTTCTTTGTCTGATGCAAATCGTCAAAAAAACATTGCCAAAGCGCGCCAAATCGCAATGTATTTAGCAAAAACTTTAACAAGCGACAGCTTGCCAAAAATCGGTCGCGAATTTGCTAAAAACCACGCAACTGTTATTTATGCAGTAAAATCAGTTCAAGAAATGATTGAAAAAGACGCATCTTTTTCTAAAGAAATTAAAGTTTTGGAAGAAAAGCTTGCCTAAGAATCACGCAATAATCAGCGAAATCTCTCTTTGTAAAATGAGGGGTTTTTCTCGCCTGATTTTTTGCTAAAGCTCAAGATTGAGAATAAAAAAATCTAAAAAATTACGACGCGATTTCTTTTAAAAATGCATTATCAAGGTTTTCTTGGCGATGCTTGTCTTTAAAGGCTTGCGGCGTTCCTTCAAACACAATTTTAGCGTTATTTAAAACCGCAATTCTGTCGCAAATTTCATCAATGTCGGAAAGAATGTGTGAACTAAAGAATATCGTGCGACCTTGCGCCTTATAATCGATAAATTCTTTCTTTAGCCGAATGCGGGCTTTCACATCAAGGCCACTCATTGGTTCGTCCAAAATAATAAGTTCGGCTTTTGACAAGAAAATGGCGATTAAACCAAGTTTTTGCGTCATTCCTTTTGAATATTTCGTGACTTTTTGTTGCAAAACTTTAATTGGCAAATCGAGATTTTCGCAAATTTTTGCAAGTTTTTCTTGGTCAAGTTTTTGTTGATAAAAATCGAGAACAAACCTAATAAATTCAATGCCTTTAAGATTATTCGAAGGCTGAAATTTCTCGGGCAAATAGCAAATTTTCTTGCGTGAATTTGGCAATATTTTATCAACGCCAAAAATTTCAACTTGACCGAAATCTTCACCAAGCAAATCGAGAATAATTTTGATCAGCGTAGTTTTGCCAACGCCATTTAAGCCAACAAAGCCAAAGATTTCGCCACTTTTGACAGAAAAATTTACGTCGTCAAGAATGGTTTTTTGACCGAATGATTTTGAGATTTTCGTGATTTGAAGCGGCAACGACATAATGACCGCATTGATTTATGGAAATAAAAAAGCGGGCTAAAAAATTGCCCGCTTTCAAAATAAAAAACTATACGTTTTCAGAAATGTATTTAACCGCAGTTCCTACAGTTGTGATTTTTTCTGCAGCGTCATCAGGAATTTCAATGCCGAATTCTTCTTCGAAAGCCATAACAAGCTCAACTTGATCAAGACTGTCTGCGCCCAAATCGTCAATGAAGCTTGCAGATTCAGAAACCTTTGATTCTTCTACACCAAGGTGATTGATGATAATCTTCTTTACTCTTTCAAAAATATCGTTATTAGTCATAAAATAAAAAGTTTGTTAATATTAAGAAATCTTTTTGAAGGATTTCTAAAGAACTAATTTTTCAGCTTTTCGAAAAAGCACCAAATTAAAATCTGGAACTTAATTTAAAGGAAAAAATTTAATAAATCAAATAAAAACTACAAAATATTACAATAAAATTGCATATTTTTTATAACAATATCACAATTACAACCAATCAAGCAAGTTGTTAAAGGAATTTTAAAAAAACTAAGGCATTACTGCCATAATTTCGTGACCCGATAATTGCTTTGCCGCTCCAAAAAATGGCAACGATGAAGAAAGTTTGTCAAAGAATTTATTGCTTGGTTTTACAATATCAATTTCTCTTATTGAAACCGAAGAAGAGTCAATATTATACTTTGTTTTTAAATAATCAAGAGCTTGTTTTTTGCCTCCAATTTCATCGATTAATCCAGCTTTCAAAGCTTGTCTTCCTGTAAAAACTCTACCGTCAAAAATCTTGGAAAATTCTTTTTTGTTGAGCTTTTCGCCGCGCCTTGATTTGACCAAATCAAAGAAAAATTCAGCGCTGTCTTTGATTGATTCTTGAACAACTTGGTCGACGATTTCGTTTGATCTTTCAAATGGCGACGGACTTGCTTTAAGTGGCGCTGATTTATAAGTTGTGAATTTTACGCCAAGTTTTTGTGCCAACTCAACCAATTCTGCTGATTGCATCAAAACGCCGATCGAGCCGGTTAATGTTCCGTTATGCGCTATAATGTGATCAGACGAAATCGCCGCCATATAGCCGCCGCTTGCCGCCACAGAATGCATCAAAACAACTGTCGGTTTTTTTTCAGCGATTCTGCGCAACTCTAAAAACAAGATTTCGCTGCCCACAATTCCGCCTCCAGGACTGTCAATGTTGATTATCAGAGCTTTTGCCGAATCATCTTTCTCGATTTTTTCTAAAATTTCGCTTCTAAAATCTTCTTCAAAAATCGTGCCTTCAATTTTTATGTTTGCAATATAATTTCCAGTTTCGATTTTGTTTGCAAAATCATCACCAAATATAAGTCTTAAAAACAATAAAATTGCAATTACGGCGAATAAAATTGCGATGTTTTTCCATTTATGAACTTTGTCTTTTAAGTAAGATAAAATTGCGATGTTGTTGGATAAATCAGACATTTTGTAAAAAAATTAATTGAGTTTCATTGATATTTATTTTCAATGAAATAATTTAAATTGTAAAGAGAAATTTAAAATGATTTTTATATTTTAAAGCGCGGAAATTATGAGAATTTTTGCGAAGAAAAGAGTTTATTGCGAAGATTTTAGGGCGAAAAAAATCCGCCCTAAAACCCTTAAATCTTAGAAACTATTCTTTAGTTTCAGATTGCTTGAAAACATCGCCAGCAATATCACCAATTGTGTGGCTGTCGCCAGAATAGATGTGTGCTTCGTGTTCTTCAGCTTCTAGATCTTTAACTGAAAGTAATAATTTTCCACTAATTTTGTTAAATTGAGTGATTTTTGCTTCTAGTCTGTCGCCGACTGAAAATTTTTCAGTTCTTTGTTCTTGTTTATTTTTAGATAAATCAAGTCTTTTGATGACAGCTTTCAAACCAAGGTCAAGCTCAACTTCTAAGAAGTCTTTTTTAACGTTAACAACAACACAAGAAACGACTTGTTCTGCGTCAAGTTTTTCGATTTCTTCTTGGAATTTAGCATTTTTAAGCTGTTTAATTCCTAGTGAAATGCGTTCTTTTTCATGGTTTGAACCAAGAACTACAACTTGAATTTTTTGGTCTTTCTTGAATTGCTTTACAGCTTCTTCTGAATTTCCTTCGCTTGTAATGTCAGACATGTGAACAAGTCCGTCAACACCGCTGTCGAAGCCGATAAACAAGCCGAATTCAGTGTAATTTCTAACAACGCCTTCAACTACATCACCAACTTTGTGGCTTTCAGAGAAGATCTGCCAAGGATTTTTCTCGCATTGTTTAACACCAAGAGAAATTCTGTGGTTTTGCGGATTGATGTCAAGCACCATAACTTCAACTTCTTGACCTTGAGCCAAGAATTTGCTAGGAAGCGCATTGTTTTTCAACCAGCTCATTTCAGAAACATGGACTAAACCTTCGATACCTTCTTCGATTTCAACGAAAGCGCCGTAGGTTGTAAGGTTCGTAACTTTACCTTTAACGGTGCTGCCGACTGGATATCTTTCAGCGATTGTATCCCAAGGGTTTTTCTGCAATTGTTTCATGCCTAAAGACACACGCTTAGTGATTTCGTCGTATTTGATAACTTGAACTTTAATTTCTTGTCCAACTTTCAAAACTTCTGATGGATGACGAACACGGCACCAAGAGATGTCGGTTAAGTGCAATAGACCATCGAAGCTTCCGAAATCGATAAACGCACCATAATCGGTGATGTTTTTGACAATACCGTCAAGAGCGTCGCCAACTTGAATTTTCGCCAAGAATTTGTCTTTTTCAACATTTCTTTGAGTTTCAAGGATAGCGCGACGAGAAACGACAACGTTTCCTCTGATTTCGTCGATTTTAAGAACTTGCAATCTTTCGACTTTTCCGATCAAGAAATTGTCATCAGCAATCAACATTGTGTCAACTTGGCTTCTTGGTAAGAAACAAGTCACGCCATTAACGTCAACGGCGTATCCACCTTTAACGCGGCCAATGATTTTGCCTTCAATTTCAGTTTTGTCTTCAAGACAAGCTTTAAGATAATTCCAGTTGTTTAATCTTCTAGCGTTGTCGCGGCTGATGATTAGATCGCCTCTTTTGTTTTCTAGACGCTCAAGAAACACGTCAACAACTTCGCCTTCTTTGATTACGCCGTCTCTTTTAAATTCGTTTGCGTCGATAAATCCGACTGCTTTTGCACCGATGTCAACAGCAACTGAACGTTCGTTGATCCCAACGATAACGCCTTTTACGACATTGCCTTCTTTAAATTTTTGGCCAGTTTTTTCAAACTCATCAAGCATAGAAGTAAAGTCTTCTTGTGCGAAAATGCCTTCTTGTTCAACGATTTCTTTGGTTAATAAGTCAGATTTGCTCATAATATTTCGGTTAAGGTTAATATTTTTCATCCAAGTTTTTGGACAAAATGGGCTCAAATTATAAGGTTATGAATTTAAGATGCAAGTAAAATTGCCGTTTTTAGCTCTAAACTCGTCAATTTTTCAATTTTCGCTAATAATTAAGGACAAATCTTGAATCAAAGTCAGTCACATCAGTTGATTTAAGAGGCTTCTATTCGATATTTTAGGTCAAATTTATGAAACGTAAATATTAAATTATTAGTGGAAAATGTTATTATTCACGATTTTTTGGCACGGTTTCACAAATTTTAATTTGATAACTTCTTGCTAACAAAGGGATTTTATCCAATAAAATTGGCTCAAAAAATAGTTGACTTTTTTTATTGGTCTTACTATAATTTAGAAACAAAGAAATTATTATAAATATGATTCTTACAACAAAAGGAAGATACGCCGTGATGGCGATTGTTGATTTGCATGAAGAAGGTGGCACTGATAAAATGGCCAAACCAATTTCCTTACTTTCTATTTCTAAAAGACAAAATATTTCACTTTCCTATCTTGAACAAATTTTCTCCAATTTAAGAAAATGCGAAATCGTTGATTCGGTCAAGGGCCCTGGTGGCGGATATGTCTTAAAAAAAGATCCGCGCGAAATTACAATTGCAGATATTGCGCTTGCAACCGGCGAAAACATTAAGATGACGATTTGTAAAAATTCTTCGGGAGGTTGCGCTTTGGCGAAAAAAAATAAGCAAAAAACGTGCAAAACTCACGATTTATGGCATGGTCTTGAAAAGAGCATTAACGGCTATCTAGACTCAATTTCAATTTATGATATTTGCAAAAATGGAAATAATTAATTTTGACAATAACGCTACAACAAAGGTGTCTGAAGCGGTTTTAGCGAAAATGCTTGAGGTTTATAAATTTAGCTATAATCCTTCATCAACTCACACTTTGGGAAGGCGCGCGGCCATGATGGTTGAAGGCGCAAGACAAGATTTGAGCGATGTTTTAAACGCTGCAAATTACGAGATTTTCTTTACGTCAGGTGGCACTGAAGCCAATAATATGGCGCTTTTTGGCGATAATTATGATGCAATTTTATACACTAAGATTGAACATAGTTCGGTTTATAATACGCGGCCAAAGGGTTGTAAAATCATCGAATTTGGCGTCAATAAAGACGGCGTAGTTGATTTAGCTGATTTAGAAAAAAATCTCGAAGAGTGTAAAGGCAAAAATTTTTTGGTGTCAATAATGCACGCCAACAGCGAGACGGGCGCGATTCAGCCGATTAAAGAAGCGGCTAAATTAGTTCATCAAAAAGGTGGTTTGATTCACAGCGACATGGTTCAAGCTTTTGGCAAAATTGCGGTAGATCTCGAAGATTTAAATGTTGATTTTGCTACCGTTTCATCGCACAAAATCAATGGTCCTCAAGGTGCGGGCGCGATTTTTGTGCGTCGCGGGCTTGATATTCAACCAATAATTTTTGGTGGCGGACAAGAAAGTGGAAAGCGCAGCGGAACAGTTAATGTTGCTGGCGTTGTGGCCTTTGGTGAGGCGACTTGCCACGTAAACGAAAAAATTGTGAAGATGGAAGAAGTGCGTAAATTGCGCGATTTTATTGAAGCTGAAGTGAAAAAAATTGCTGGCGACAATATCATGTTTTTCTCGCAAACCGTTGACAGAAGCCCGAATACGAGCTTTATGGCGCTTAAAAATGCGAATTCTCAAACAAAAATGATTCATTTTGACTTGAACAAAATTATGGTGAGCGCAGGATCGGCTTGTTCTTCTGGCTCGGTTAAGCCATCGCGAGTTTTAGAAAGCATGAATGTCGCGCCCGAATTTTTAAACGGACTGAGAATAAGCCTCTGTCCAGATAACACAAAAGCTGAAGCAGAAAGATTTATTGCTGCGTTTAGAGAACTTTATGAGAAAGTAAAACTTAATTTTTAAGAAAACTATTAGCCATTTTTGACAATTTCGGCAAATAAAAATAAACAAATTATGACTATAAAATTACCGATATATTTAGATTATCAAGCTACGACTCCAATTGATCCGCGGGTTGTTGAGGTTATGATTAAAGTTATGAGAGAAGATTTCGGCAATCCACATTCGCGATCTCATTCTTATGGCTGGAAGGCTGAAGAATTGGTTGAAATCGCGCGCAAACAAGTGGCAGATTTAATCGGCGCCGACCCAAAAGAAATATTTTTCACATCGGGCGCGACTGAATCGAATAACATTGCAATTAAAGGCGTTGCGCGATTTAATTTTCCGAAAAAAAATCACATAATCACTGTTGCAACTGAGCATAAATGCGTGATTAATTCTGCTCGCGACTTAGAACAAGAAGGATTCGACATTACATTTTTGCCAGTGCAAAAAAATGGCTTGATTGATTTGAAAGAACTTGAAAATGCCATCACTGACAAAACTTCGATTGTGTCGGTAATGACCGTAAACAACGAGATTGGCGTCATTCAGCCAATAAAAGAAATTGGCGAACTTTGCCGCAAAAAAGGTGTGTTTTTTCACACTGACGGCGCGCAAGCTTTTGGCAAAATTGCGGTTAACGTTGACGAGCTGAATATCGATTTAATGAGCATTTCGGGCCACAAAATACATGGGCCCAAAGGCATTGGTGCGATTTATATCAGACGCAAACCACGAGTTCGCATTAAACCTTTATTTTCGGGCGGCGGACAAGAACGCGGAATTCGCTCAGGAACACTCGCAACTTCTTTGGTTGTAGGTCTTGGCGAAGCGGCGCGACTTGCAAAAGAAGAAATGTCGGCCAATTATGCACATGTCAAAAAACTTAGCGATAAGTTTTATAATGCGATTATGGAAATTCCCAATGTCTATCTTAACGGCGACCGCGACAAGCGCTTTGTGGGCAATTTAAATTTCAGCTTCGCAGGCATCGAAGGCGAATCGATGATTATGGCAATCAAAGATTTGGCTGTTTCTTCGGGATCCGCCTGCACATCGTCAAGTCTTGAGCCGTCTTATGTGCTTCACGCTCTAGGATTAACTGAAGATTTGGCGCACACTTCAATTCGCTTCGGGATTGGCAAATTTACGACTGAAGAAGAAATTGATTATGCGATAAAAGTCGTGAAAGAAAAAGTTGATAAACTCAGAGCGCTTAGTCCTTTGTGGGATATGATTCAAGAAGGAATTGATGTAAATTCAATTCAATGGAAAAGTCATTAGTTAAAAATTTGCAATTTTGAACTAAGATTTAGAACCAAAGAAGTAAGGTTTTCTAGCCTGTATAATAAAATACGGGATAATTAATAAAGGAAAAATATGGCATATTCAAAAAAACTTTTAGATCATTA
>CAMCFD010000026.1 GCA_945874115.1 Rickettsia typhi
CTTTTTGTATAAAATATTTCATCTAAAAACGAAACATTTTGTAAAGTCTTGTGTTCTATAAAATTTTTAAACAAAAAAGCCGTTCTTTGATCAGTTTTTGCGCGACCTTTTTCGGTTTTTTCGATAAAAGCTCGAAGCCTTGAAAAATCTAGCTTCGCAACAAAATCTTCGAATATTTCTTCTTCACTTTCAAACTCTATAACGCCAAATTTCTCAAAAATTTTGGCGATCAAATTTTCAATATTCAAAAACTTTATTTTCAAAAAAATCAATTTTTCTTTCTGGTTCAAAATGTCAGAAATCAAATCGATAAAAGCTTCCTCACTCAATCTCGAATTAATTTCGGCAATTATTTTTTGCAATTCAATGTCAAATTTAGCGAGCGCAAAAATCTCTTTTTTCGCTTTTTGCAGCAATAATTTTTCGAGTGATTCATCTAAAACTTCAAAATTTGGAGCAACTTCCATTTCAAAAGGGAAAATATTGACCAAATTTTGACAAAAGGCGTGAATTGTCTGAATTTTCACTCGCGAATCTTCATCTAAACCTTTCGCAAACAATATTCGCGCAAAATTTAAATCTTGCGCATTTGGCATATTTCCCGTCAACTCGAAAATATTTTCGCGCAATTTTTCATCGTCAATCACAACCCACGAAGCCAGAACTTTATTGATTCTTTCCTGCATTTCAATTGACGCAATTTTCGTAAAAGTCACGCATAAAATTTTATTAGCCGCAACTTTTTGAAGCAAAAGTCGCAAAACTCGATCAACCAAAATTTTCGTTTTTCCAGAACCAGCCGACGCAAAAACCCAAGCTGAATTTTGCGGATTTGAGGCAATTTTTTGCAAATTTGTAGTATTTTGAAGCGATTTTTCGTCCATTTCGTTAATTTTTGTCAAAAAACCTTGAGTTTTAATAATTTTATTCTATTTTTAGAATAAGGCTATTTTTATGCCCAAATTATTATACCTTAATAAAATAAATATGCAATTTGAAGTAACAAAACCAATATTATTAAAAGCTTTAAGCAGCGTCAATGGCGCAGTTGAAAAGAAAAACACCATACCAGTTCTTCAAAACGTTAAGCTTGACGCGCAAAACGGCAAAGTGATTCTCTCGGCGACCGACATGGACATTCTTGTCAATTCGAGTTTTGACACAAAAATGGAAAGCAACGGCCAAACTACTGTGCCGGCGCAAATGTTTTACGACATTATTCGCAAAATTCCTGATGCAAACGCGATAAAAATTAGTCAAGATAATCCGAATATTTTACAAATTTCTTCGGGAAAATCAAAATATAATTTGCCGTGCATTGATGCGAGCGAATTCCCTAATTTAGCTGAAGGAGAAATTGGCGAAGAAATCGAAATTGACGCACAAAAACTTGCAAAAATGATTGATAAATCGCGCTTTGCAATTTCAAGCGACGAAACTCGTTATTATTTAAACGGACTTTATCTTCAATCAATCAAAATCGATTCAAGCTTTCAATTGCGCTGTGTCGCAACTGATGGACATCGCCTTGCAATGTCACATTTGTCTTCAGACACTTTAAACACGGCCTTTGGCGTGATATTGCCAAAAAAATCGGTGAACGAAATTAGACGAATTATTGATGGCGCAACTTCACTTAAAATTGCTGTTTCGCGCGCTAAAATCAAGGTTATCACCGAACAAACCACGATTTTGTCGAAGTTAATTGACGGCGAATTTCCTGATTATGAAAAAGTTTTGCCAAAAGGAAATGATCAAATTGCAACGATCAATAAAAAGTCTTTGTTTGATTGCGTTGACCGCGTTTCAACTGTTGCCTCAGACAAACATCGCTCGATAAAAATGACGGTTGAAAATAACAAAATCACGCTACAAATTAACGCTGGCGACGGAAGTTATGCCCATGAAGAACTTGATGCGGATTATTCTGGAAACAAAGTCGAAATTGGCTTCAACTCTCGCTATTTGCTTGATGTTATCGGCCAAATTGACAAAGAAGAATTGTTGATGAAATTTAAAGACGGAAATTCTCCCGCACTTGTTGAAGCCAAAGATTTCAACGCGGTTTTCGTTATTATGCCTGTTAGAATTTAGTTTCACGCTTTTTGAAATGCCGATTTTGCATCGGCATTTTTTTTGTTTGACGCCAAAAATAATACCATTTCCCGTTAATAATTAACTTTTTAGGCAAAATAATTTTGAGGATAAAATTTCAAATAAAAATCAGTCATATCGGGCGATATGAGTGGTTTTTCTTTGAGATTTTAGACCGAAATTATGAAGCATAAATGGCTAATTATTAACGGAAAATGGTATAAATCCTTTAAAAACACCATTCTTTTTAAAAAACATTGAAGGATAAAATCTTGCAAAATATTGAAATAACCAAATTAATACTAGAAAATTTTCGCAATTTCAAAACTAAAACACTCACTTTTTCGTCACGACTTGTTTTATTTTCAGGAAAGAATGGCGTTGGAAAAACCAATATTTTAGAGGCCTTGACGCTTTTTGGCAAGAATCAAAACTTACGCGGAATTGATTTTGACGAAATGTTAGCAACAAATTATGAAAGCCAAGAAAAACAGCAAAGTTTTTCACTTTTTTGCGAGATTTCTAATCACGATTTTATAGAAAAAATCGGCATTTCTTATAATCAAAATGGCAAAAAAAACCTTTTGATTAATGGCGAAAATGTTGCTAGTAAAAAAAATAGTGACACCAAAAACTGGCTTCCGAATTTTATTTGGCTTACGCCGCAACTTGAATTATTGCTGATTTCAGGGAAGTCGGGACGTCGCGAATTTCTTGACAAAATCGTTGGCGACATTGATTTTTCGCATAATGCGCGCGTTAATAATTATCAAAAATCACTCAAAGAAAGATTATTGATTTTGCAAAAAACGCAAAATCATAATCAAGAAAAATGGCTTGAAATTGTTGAGAGCAAAATCGCTGAACTCGGCACTTCTATTGCTCTTGCGCGAAATGAAGCGGTTGAATTTTTTAACAAGGCGATAAATTCTTTTGAGTCGAATTTTCCAAAATCACAATTGAAAATTATTGACGAAATTTCTCTTTGTGGCGCGCAAAATAACGCTTTGCAAATCGAAGAACTTTATAAAACGAGATTAAAAACCAATCGCCAAATTGACAAAGAAAGTTTTAAAACAAATTTCGGCGTTCATAGAAGCGATTTCTCAGCGATATTTTTGGATAAAAATTCGGCCGCAAATTATGCATCAACCGGCGAGCAAAAATCTATTATGATCGGCATTATTCTGGCGCGCGCCAAGATTTCTGCTTCGTATAAAAACCAGCCGACAATTTTGATTTTTGACGAAATTATGTCGCATTTAGATGAAAAGAAAAAATTCGATTTGCTTGACGAGGTGAAAAGAACCAACTTGCAATGTTTTTTTAGCGCAACTTCAAGCGCTTTAATTCCGCAAAGTTTTCTTGATAAAAATTTAATTCAAATTGTCGAGGTTTAATCGCGCAAACCTTTTGAAATAAAGGGTTTCGTGATTAGTCTTGAAATTAAAAAAATCGTTATTATATATAAAATATAAATAAAAATTAACTAAAAAACAAATGACAAATCAACAAGAATTTAGTTTTGACGTCGAAGTTGGCAAGGTTTTAAGCCTGATGATCAACTCGCTTTACACCAATAAAGACGTGGCTTTGCGCGAATTAGTTGCAAACGCTTCAGACGCGTGCGACAAACTTCGTTATGAAGCGGCACAAAATTCTAATATTTTGGGCGAAAATGAAGAGTTGAAAATCTCTATTACTACCGACAAAGCCGCGAAATTATTGATTGTGCAAGATAATGGTCTTGGAATGAACAAGCAAGAATTAATCGAAAATTTAGGAACAATCGCACGCTCGGGCACCGAAAATTTCGTAAAATCTTTGACGGGCGACAAGGCCAAAGACGCTCAGTTCATAGGCCAATTTGGGGTCGGATTTTATTCAAGCTTTATGATCGCAAATAAAGTTGAAGTAATTTCACGCAAATTTAGCGACGAAAAATCATATAAATGGATTTCTGAAGCAACCTCGAAATTCACGGTTGAAGAGGTTTCGCAAGGTGAAGAAATTTCACGTGGCACCAAAATTATTTTACACTTAAAAGATGATGCGAACGATTTTCTTGACAGATTTCACATTAAAAATGTTATTCAAACTTATTGCGACCATATAAATGTTAAGATTGAATTTGTGCCCGAAAACATTGACGCTGGCGCCAAAATTGAAGTTTTAAATTCGGCTTCTGCTTTGTGGAAAAAGCCAAAAAATGAAATTTCGCAAGAGCAATATCAAAATTTTTACAAGCAAGTTTCTCATCTTCCGGGTGAGCCTTTTATGACGCTTCACAACAGCGCCGAGGGCCTAGTTTCATATACTAACCTGCTTTTTATTCCATCGACAAAACCCTTTGATTTATTTCATCCAGATCGCAAACCTTCGGTAAAACTTTATGTAAAAAAAGTTTTTATCAGTGAAGATTTAGATTTGGTTCCGGCTTGGATGCGCTTTTTGCGCGGCCTTGTCGATTCTGACGATTTGCCACTCAATATTTCTCGCGAAACTTTGCAACATAATTTGATTTTAGAAAAAATCAAGAAAAGTGTGGTGAATAAAATATTGTCCGAGCTCAAGAAAAAAGCGGCTGAAAACGAAGAGGAATATCAAAAATTTTGGAATAATTTCGGCGCCGTTTTAAAAGAAGGACTTTGTGAATCAAGCGAATTTCGTGAAAAAATTCTCGAAGTTTGTCGTTTTTATTCGTCAAAATCTGATGGCAAATTAATTTCGCTAGCAGACTATTTAAGCCGCGCCAAAGCTGGTCAAAACAATATTTTTTATTTGACGGGAGAGTCAGTTGAAAAAATTAAATCGAGCCCACAACTTGAAATTTTTAACCAAAAAGATATTGAGGTTTTGTTTTTAACCGATGCGGTTGATGATTTTTGGGTGACGGTCGCCCTTCCCTACAAAGACAAGGATTTTAAATCGATTAACAGAAGCGATATTGATTTAGAAAAAATCGACGAAGCGCCAAAAGAAGACGGTGAAGAAAATGAAAAACCGCAAGAAAAAGACGTTACCAATTCGCAATTTGACGATTTGACTAAAAAAATCAAAGAGATTTTGGGCGAAAAAGTTAAAGATGTGAGAGTCTCGAAAAAATTGACAGACAGTCCGGTTTGCTTGGCAGTAGATGCCATGGCGATGGATATCAGAATGGAGCGTTATTTACTTGAGCAAAAACAAATTCAAAACGCGTCGGCGAAAATTTTTGAGATTAATGTGAACAACAAAATCGTGAAAAATTTGAGCGATAAAATTAACGATGCGAGTTTTGCGCAAGAATTTGAAGACACCGTGCGAACTTTGTTTGACATGGCGTGCGTGATGGAAGATGAACCGATTGTTGACAGCAAAGGTTTCTGTAGAAGGGTTGAGAGGTTGATGCGCGGATAATTTATCACGACCATATCTTGGCTCTTAATATTTATGTAATTTTTAGGATTTGCACTGATTTAAAGTAGACATGAAAGTTAGGGCGGAGGTTGCAAATTTCGCCCTGCAAAGAAGTTTCAGGCTTCGCCTTGAATGTGATCGCACATCAATAATTCTAAGGCTTAGTTTAAAATCCCATCGCGCATTATACCATTTCCCACTAATAATTAACCATTTATGCTTCATAATTTCGGTCTAAAATCTCAAATAAAAACCACCCATATCGCCCGATATGACTGATTTTTATTTGAGATTTTATCCACGAAAATTATTTCGCCTAAAAGGCTAATTATTAGTGGGAAATGGTATTAGAAATTCACAAAACAATTGACATTTGAGTAATAAATTATTAATTTTGATCCATTTATTACTCAAATGTCAATATTTTCATGACAAAATTAGCAAAATTTACTCCTCTTGAACAATCTCAAATCAACAAAGCAATTTCAATAATTCCACCAGAATTGTTTTTTATTGCTCACATCACTAAAAGAGTAATTGAAGAAAATGAAAAATATCGAACTTTGATTGAAAATTTTCGATCGATCGAAGATAAAAAGCAGTTTTTTTCTGATAACGCACAAATTGTTGCCGAGTTTCTGAACGATTGCGGGCTGATTGGCTTCAGGGGAGAAAGAGGAGCAGTAAATAGCGCTTCTTTTATTATCGGAGCGGAAGGAATATCCTTAGTTTTGGCTTATTTAAGAAGTAAAGAAAAATACGAATCTTCTCACCTAGTTCAAGCTATTAAAAATATAAATCTGATTACCAAATCTGGCTCGAAAAAACACGCTAGTATTTTTTTAGAACAACAACAAATTCACGACGGCCTTAATATTCAATTGACTAAAGATTTGCAAGCAATTGGCGACAATGAATTTCATAAAACTTATTTGGTTGAATCGTTTGGAACAACCGGCGGAAATCACTTTTGTTGCTTAACTATTCACAAAAATATCGGCGAAAAAGATCCGGTAGTTCATTTATTTGACTCGTCTCCCGCTTTGCTTCGCAATGGTATTGAAGCTCAGAAAAACAGCATCGCTAATGGTTGGTGCTCTCAAATAATGGTTAATGCTACGGTAAAAAAATCTTTTGAACAAAGTGGCTTGGTTTTCAATAACGAAAAATATTATAATAATTGCGAACCACTGCAAAAAATGAGCACCTCACTATGCGCAACTTTTGCTTATGAAATGGCCTGTGAAATTGCCAAAACAAATCCTGCAGATCATAGAGCGATGTTACAAGATGTCTATCGCTATCCAAGCCCTCACGGCGGAAAAACTGAAATGCCTCTTAACCTCGATGAAATTGAAAAAGACGGCTATCTTTTAAGACCCGAACTAGGATTAAGGGCGCAAGATGTTGCAATGTCACATTTTGTGGATACCGCCGTCAAACCGCGAATCGCTGAATTTCATACTTTGCCTCATATAAAAAAAGATGGCTCAATTGAAACTGTTCTCGAAAGAATAGCACGATATACACAAGATGATGGCCATAATAAGCTTGCCGAACAAAAAGTTTTTAGACAAAAACTAGGACATTTATTTGAAATAGTCACAAATAATGAATTCTTAAAAGAAGCACAAGACCCACAAGGTTTAATGCCCGACTTGCCGATAATAGAAGGAACTCCCTACATTCCACAAGATTCAGATTCCGAAAAACCTCATCAAAAAACCAAGGAATTGATAGAGGCCTTTAATAAATTAATGCCAAGATCTAACATGGTTAATCGATCAACATTTGATGAAGAATCTCAAGAGTGTAAAATTACATTTTATGTAGGCGATATCACTGGCGCAAGATTACTCGAATTTATGCGAGCAAATAAGATAGAAGCAGAATCTGTTCCTATAAGATTTGGAGATAATCTGGTGGGAGTTGACCCAAGATTTAGCGAAATTCTAAAGATTGAGCTCACCATTGCCCAAAGTAGATTTAGTGATTTAACGCTTACAATAAATGAAAATGGTCCGTTATTTAAAATGAAAGAACATCCGTTTATACCGCCAAAAGCAACCTCACCTATAAACACAGAATCGTTGAGAGGCTCTAGTCAACACCTTGAAAAGTAAGAATTATTGGACGAATTTTTTCATTACTCCATCACCAAACCCTCACCAACCACCTTCACCACAACCTCTTGCCCATCTGTTATCGCGCCACGCAAAATCTTTTCCGCCAAAACATTCTCGATCTCGCGTTGAATCACGCGCTTCAACGGCCTAGCGCCATAAGCCGAATCATAACCTTTCGCGGCCAAATATTTTCGCGCAGTTTTATCAAGCACCAAATTAATATTATGAATCGAGAGTCTCTTCGCAAGCCGCGCGAATTGTACATCGACAATATCTTCCATATTATCGCGACTCAAACGATTGAACAAAATTATTTCGTCAAGTCGATTGATAAATTCGGGACGGAAGTGCTGTTTTACTGTCTCCATGACACTATCAAAAACTTTCGTTTTGTCAAAATCATCTTCGTCAATTTCAGAAATTGCGTGTGAGCCGAGGTTTGAAGTTAGAATAATTATCGTATTCGTAAAATTCACAACATGTCCCTGAGAGTCTGTCAAGCGGCCATCATCAAGCACTTGAAGCAAAATGTTGAATACATCTGAGTGCGCTTTTTCAACTTCGTCAAACAAAATTACTTGATAAGGACGGCGTCGCACCGCCTCAGTTAACACGCCACCTTGCTCATAGCCAACATAGCCGGGAGGCGCGCCAATCAAGCGTGCGACGGCGTGCTTTTCCATAAATTCACTCATGTCAATTCGCAAAATCGCACTTTCATCATCAAAAATAAATTCGGCGAGTGCCTTACAAAGCTCGGTTTTGCCGACTCCGGTTGGACCTAAAAATAAAAATGATCCAATTGGTCGATTCGCGTCCTGCAAACCGGCGCGCGCCCTTCTCACGGCGTTTGAAACCGCCTCAAGCGCGTCTTCTTGACCAACAACGCGAACGCGCAAAAATTCCTCCATCTTCAACAATTTTTCCTTCTCGCCCGACATAATTTTATCCGCCGGAATTCCCGTAATTTTGGCGATAATTTGCGCAATGTCATCTTCATTCACCGTCTCGCGCGCCATGCTCGCCAAAGCTTGTCCTTCAAGGCCCGCAATCTCTTTTTGCAGTGATGGAATTTGACCATAAGTCAATTCGCCAGCTTTTGCCAAATTTCCTTCGCGCTGTGCCTTTTCAAGCTCGAATTTCGTAGCTTCAAGCTTAGTTTTCAACTCATTAACTTTCGTCAATTTCGCTTTTTCAGCTTGCCACAAAGAAGTGATTTCTGATGATTTTTTTTCAAGCGCTTCAAGCTCTCTATGCAAAACCTCAAGACGCCTTTTCGACGCGTCGTCATCCTCTTTTTTCAAGGCTTCCGACTCAATTTTAAACTGGATAATTTTGCGGTCAATTTCATCAAGCTCGGCCGGTTTGCTTTCAACCTCAATCTTCAAAGCCGACGCCGCTTCGTCAATTAAATCGATGGCTTTATCGGGCAAAAATCGATCCGAAATATAGCGGTCAGACATTACAGCCGCGGCCACCAAAGCGCTGTCTTTAATTTTTACACCATGATGAACTTCATATTTTTCTTTAATGCCGCGCAAAATCGAAATAGTGTCTTCAACACTAGGCTCGTCTGCATAAACCGGCTGAAAGCGACGTGACAAAGCCGCATCTTTTTCGATATATTTGCGATATTCATCAAGAGTTGTTGCACCAATACAATGAAGAGTGCCGCGGGCCAAGGCTGGCTTTAACAAATTCGACGCATCCATCGCGCCTTCAGTTTTACCGGCTCCGACCAACAAATGTAATTCGTCGATGAACAAAACCACGTCATCATTACCCTCAACCTCGCCAAGCACCGCCTTCAAGCGCTCTTCAAACTCGCCGCGAAATTTTGCGCCCGCAATTAACGCACCCATATCAAGCGACATCAAGCGTCGTCCCTTAAGGCTTTCTGGCACATCACCATTGACAATTCTTTGCGCTAAAGCTTCAACAATTGCGGTTTTTCCAACACCGGGCTCGCCAATTAATACGGGATTATTTTTCGTGCGTCGCGACAACACCTGCATGGCTCGGCGAATTTCTTCATCGCGACCAATTACAGGGTCAATTTTGCCTTCTCGCGCTTTTTTCGTCAAGTCGATCGCATATTTCTCAAGCGATTTATAAGTGCCCTCCGACGAAGCGCTGTCTGCTTTCTTGCCATCACGAATTTTTTCAATCGCACTTCTAAGCGAATTAACCGACAAGCCCGCCATCTTCAAAACATTGGCCGCTTCGTTTTTTTCATCCTCTAAAATCGCCTGCAACAAGCGTTCAAGCGTTATAAAATCGTCCTGATTTTTATCAGCAATCTTTTCGGCCAACAAAAAAATTCGCGCCAATTCTTGCGACATCGACAAACTTCCCGCGCCACTGCCCTCAACCCTCACCAGCTTTTTTAGCGACACCTCAATTTGCGCTTTCGCAATCTCAAAATTACCATCACAAGACACAATTAATGTGTGTGCCAACCCGTCAGAATCAGCAAGAATCGCGCTTAACAAATGTTCGGGCATAAGCCTTTGATGAGCGTTGCCAACAGCAAGAGTTTGCGCTGATTGCAACACCGCTTGTGCCTTTTGCGTATATCTTTCAATATTCATATTTTCTCCATTAATAATCTTTCTTCGCTCAAAAATGAGCCATATTCATAATTATATATAACAATCAAATACAAAAATTCAAGCGTGTTGCAGATTTTTTTAGAAATTGTCGCGATTTAAATCAAAGCAACAAAGCAGAAACGATTATGCGCCAAGCAGTTAATGCAATTTCATGTTTGTTTTTGAGGTATATTTTTTATTTTAAAACAGAATTAACGATAAGAAAAAACATTTATTTCTTCGAATTTTCGATAAGCTCAACTTTAATCTTAGCCTCGTCAAGCCTTGACTGGCAATGCTTCTTCAACATTTCACCTTCTTGATAAAGCTCGATCATTTGATCAAGAGAAATATTGCTTTGCGAAAGATTTTCAACAACAACTTCAAGCCTTTCCATCGCCGCTTCAAATGGCATTTTTGCAATTTTCTTTTCGAGATTTTCGTAATTTTTTGTCATAAAAAATAAATTATAAACCCAGCAACGGCGCCTCTAAACCCTCTTTGTCACTTAAACGAATCGGATAATCTTTCGTGAAACATGCGTCGCAATATTGCGCATTTTTATTATCACGCTTCATCGACAAAATCGCGTTATAAAGCCCGTCAATTGAAATGTAAGCAAGACTGTCGACGCCAATCATTTTTGTCATTTCAGCAATTGAATAATTCGCCGCCAATAAATCTTTAGTGTCCGGCGTATCAACCCCATAAAAACAAGGTGAAACCGTTGGTGGACTTGAAATTAACATATGAACTTCTTTCGCACCAGCATCTCGAATCATCTGCACAATTTTCTTCGAAGTCGTACCGCGCACAATGCTGTCATCAACCAAAATCACTCTTTTTCCTTTGATAACTTCAAGGTTGGCGTTGTGTTTCAATTTCACGCCAAAGTGGCGAATTCTGTCAGTTGGCTCAATAAAAGTTCGTCCAACATAATGGTTGCGGATGATTCCAAGTTCGAAAGGAATTTTCGACTGCATCGCATAACCGATCGCCGCCGGAACACCAGAATCAGGCACCGGAACCACGACATCAGCCTCGATTTGAGCTTCTTTTGCAAGCTCAATTCCAATTCTCTTACGCATTTCATAAACACTTTTTCCTTCAATAATGCTGTCTGGGCGCGCAAAATAAATATATTCAAAAATACAAAATTTCGATGGCTTTTCCGCAAAAGGTTTAAGCGATTTTATGCCTTTTTCGTCAATCACAACCATCTCGCCATGACCGATATCGCGCACAAAATCAGCGCCGATAATGTCAAAAGCACAAGTTTCACTCGCAACAACAACCGAATCACCAAGTTTACCAATCGCAAGAGGCCTTACGCCGTAAGGATCGCGAAGCGCAATCAATTGGTCTTTACATAAAATCACCAATGAAAATGCGCCTTCAATTTGCGTAGTTGCGTCAATTATTCTGTCAATCAAAGTTGCTTTTTGACTTAGAGCGATAAGGTGAATGATGACTTCGGTGTCCATCGTTGATTGAAAAATCGCACCTTTTTTAATCAGTGCTTTTCGTAAAATTTTCGCATTAGTTAAATTGCCGTTATGGGCAATCGCCACAAAGCCTAAATCAAGTTCAGCAAAAATCGGTTGGTAGTTTTTCGAAGTTTTTTTGCCCGCCGTAGAATAGCGCACATGGCCGATCGCCGAGTTTCCTTCAAGCTTTCTTGCGACACGCATCGAATTAAAATTGTCACCAACCAAACCGTCAGCAAAGTGCGCAGAAAAACCGTCATTATTTGAAACCACAATTCCCGCCGCTTCTTGTCCGCGATGTTGAAGAGCGTGAAGCCCAAGGGCCGCATTAACAGAAGCGTCCGCACTGTTAAAAATGCCAAAAACCCCGCATTCTTCTTTTAATTTATCGAAATCAAATGGAGTCATATTTATATTTGAATGATTGTTGGCAATATTATAAACTAATATTTTACTCAGGTCAAGATTTTTGTGAATCTGTCGATTTTATCGCATTTTTCGGCATATTTTGACCAAAAAATGCTCTTTTCTAGCAAAAAATGAGGGAAATTGGGTGATTTTCATTGCGGAGATTTTTTCAAACTAGCCGAAAAAATCTCCAAAAAACGTTATTTTGCTTCTTCGTGATTACTGCGCGACATCAAATATTTATAGACTATGAGGTTTTCCATAATACGCTGAACATAGTTTCGCGTTTCTGCATAAGTTATAAGCTCGATCCAGTCAACGACTCGATCCATATCTTTTTCATCACGAGGATCATAAAACTCTTTAATCCAGCGGCTTGTCGCGTTTGGCCCCGCGTTATAAGAGGCAATTGCAAGCATTTGCGAACCGTCAAACTTGTCAACCATTTGCTTTATATAGTGCGAACCAAGTTGCACATTATAACTAATGTCGGTCGCAAGCTTCTTTTTGCTGTAAGGAACACCTAAATCTTTCGCAACTAATTTCGCAGTTTCTGGCATGATTTGCATAAAACCAATCGCGCCAACAACGCTTACTGCGCTTGTTGTAAAGCCACTTTCTTGCTTGATAATTGCATGAACCAAAGGCGCATATTCACCGTCTCCGACCTCTTTGACAATTTGGAATTTATCTTGAATGAAAAACACGTTTTTACGAGACGCCGCACGCGAAATTTTCGCGTCCATCTCGCGATCGTTCAATTCATTGACAATGCGCATTACAACCGCGATCTGCCCTTCGCTGTCAGCATTATTAACTTCATATTCAAAAACCTTCGTCGCATTCATTTTATCGCCCATCAAAGCCAATAAATAAGCGACTTTCGAAGCATTTGATGCCGCAATTTTTCTAGCGTCACCAACAGTAATGTCGGGATCTTTTGGCAAAACTATATCTTGGCTCGCATTAAGCGGGTCAAGAGTTCTATGTTTATTAATCGCCAATTGTCCATAAAAATAAAGCGGATATTTGGCCGCAGTTCTATACCAATCAATCGCTTTATTTTTGTCGCCCATCGCGTAGGACGCCATTCCAAGCCAATATGCGCCACGAGAAATCGTCACTGGCTGCGTTACATTTTTGTGTAAATTATCAAAATGATTATAAGCAACTTTTGGGTGATTTAAAAAACGAAGCGCGATCCAGCCCGCCATCCACTCAGCTTCCCAATAATCTTTTGAATTAACATTAAGATTGTGATTTGAAATAATTTTATATGAATCTTTATATTTCTTGGTTTTCAAAAGGTCGCGAGCGTATAATCGGCGAATACTCCACCATTTTTGCGAATATTTCGTATTTTCAACATCAAGCATTAAATCGATCACCTCGTCAGAGTCACCGCGACTTTTATGCCACAAAATTCTTGAATAAATTAAATTCTCGTCATTCCTTAATTTTCTAGGAACCGAAAGAATAATATTGTCAATATATTTCGGTAAATTTTTAATCTCAATAATTGCTGTAAATAATTTTTTATTATCTTCATCGACAAATTTAAAAATGCGCCGCGCCTCGTCAAATTGTGAATCCCAGAGTAATCGATTAATACGATTTTCATGATCATTTTGCGTCAAATAATTAGAATATTTCTCTAAAAATTCGCGTTCTTGCTTATCATTAAAATCTTCATCAACCCAGATACTTACAATTGCCGACTGAATTTCGTTAGCAATTTTATTTTTTTCTTCAGCGGTTCCTTTGAATTGCAACAAAAATTCTGATTTTGTCTCAATTAAATAAAGTTTAGATTCTAAACTTCGCGCCGGATTTAAACGAAAATATTGTTCACTTAAACGATAAGGAATTTTATTGATCGAGGCAATGTTTTCAGCCTTTCTTCTAAGCTCTGCAATGTTTGGATAAAATCTATTATCTTCGACAAATCGCGAAATATCGCTAAAAGCAATGTCGCTTTTTCTGTTATTTTGAGATGAATTTATAATTGTATAATCGCTATATTTGCGCCATAAAATTAAATTTCTTAAAGCTTCTTCAAAACCAGTTTTTTCGATAAAAAATGGATTAGAATCTTCACCCTCCACTTCATTATTTCTATGAAGCTCATCGGCTTTTCTCAAGGCGTCGTCATATCTTGCCGATTCTAAAAAAATCGAGATTTGTCTTAAAATTTCCTGATCTTTTTTGCTAATATCTTGCCATAATTTATCAATAATTGGGCGCTTTTGATAAGAAAATGCATTATTATTTATAGAAAAAAAACACAAAACAAAGACGGCTATAATAAAAGTTCTTAAAATATAATTAATTTTATACAGATTTGACACGATTATTAAATAAAATTGATACATATTTTAATAACAACAAGTATGTAATATTGCATTAACCATTGCTTCGCACATATGCGTCGCCTCACTTTACGAAAATTTTAATTAATCACTTACTTCAAATTATCGCCAAGAAATAATTATTTAAAAATTCACAAATTTTCTCAAAAAAACCATTTTTTAGATATTGTTAAAAATAATAACTTGAAAAAAATAAAAATCATTAACTATTATTGCAGAAATAATAAAAAATAGATTGTCAAAAACTAAATTATAATATAAAATAAAAAAACTAACCAAAAACTATTTAAGAAATGCAATTTTTAACACAATTTAAAATTAAATTATTTTGCGATAAAATCGGTGTCGACGATTTTGGCAACAGCTATTATCAAGACAAACGCGGCAAAAGATTTGTTGTTTATAAAGGAATCGCCGAGCCTTCAAAAATCCCGAGTCAATGGCACAGCTGGATTCACTATTCAAGAGATATTGCCCCCGTCAACATTAAAACCGACAAGTTTTCTTGGCAAAAAATTCATCTGCCAAATTTAACCGGAACAAAAAACGCTTATTCGCCACAAAATTCGACGAGAGAAACCAAGAAATACAAGGCTTGGAAACCATAAAGAATAAAATTATGAAACGCACAAATTATTTTGAAATAATTATCGGAACATTCGTTTTGCTTTGCGCCGGCCTGTTTCTTTATAACTCGATGAAAAGCGCAAAAATCAAAACCGTCAGCGGATATAGCCTTATCGCAAAATTCGACGACGCCAGTGGAATCGAGGCTGGAAGCGATGTAAAAATTTCTGGCGTAAAAATTGGCACCGTCGAAGATTATTTTCTCGACGAAACTAATTATCGCGCAGTTTTAAAATTTCAAGTTGGAAGCAATGTTAAATTATCAAGCGATTCTTCCGCTAAAATCGTAAGCTCTGGCCTTCTTGGCGAAAAATATCTTGAGCTGAGCCCTGGTGCTGATGAGTCATTTTTAACAGATGGCGATGAAATTTCTTTCACGCAATCTTCAGTAAATATCGAAGAATTGCTAAGCAAATTCATGTTTAGCTCTACTTCTAAAAAATAAAAAAATGACCACAAAAATTTTGTTCACAGTTTTATCATTTTTAATTATCTCAACCAACGCAAAAGCACAAAGCGAAGCTGTCGCAAAAGAAAGTTATAATTTAGATTTCGACAAAATTGATTCTTCGCGCTTTTTTAACAGGGCATCAATTCAAATTCTTGACAAAACCACCGCAAAATCAATCGACGCCGACATCAGAGTTGGAGAAGCTTTTGTTTTTGGCAATATTAAAATTAAAGTGTTGAAATGTTGGCAAGCCCCTCTCGATCAAGAGCCTGACAGCAGAATCTTGATTGAAGTTTTTGAAAAAAGGCAAATTCTTGGTAAAAAAGCCGCAAAAAACGAAAAAGACGAAAAGGAAAATCGTATATTTTTCGGCTGGATGATTGCTTCAAGCCCCTCAGTTTCTAGCCTTGAACACCCAGTTTACGACATTGTAGCTTTAAATTGCAAAAAATAAACGAAAGTGCTATAATCTTCTCTTAATTGATGCCAACAAAGCTTCACATAATATAATTTTCGCCATAAATGTCACGAATAATAGAAATTCTAAAAACACAAATTTCCACTAAAAAAGACCTTGTTGACGATTTTTTTGCACAAAAATTTGCACAAAATCCGGCAATTTTTTACAATTCCGTTGATTTGCGCCATTCAGGATTCAAAATTGCACCAGTTGACACAAACTGTTTTCCTGCAGGATTTAACAATATTTCAGGAATATCGAAAATCAAAGCGCAAAAGGTCGCGGCCGAATTTTTAGAGAAAAATTTTGCGCAACATCAGAGCTTGAAAATAATGATAATTCCCGAAAATCACACCCGAAATTTGCGTTATCTTGAAAATTTAGCCTCTTTGCAAGAGATTTTGCAAAACTCGAAAACCAGCGTCATTATTGGCTCGCTGATTGCTGATTTAAAAGAAAAAACAGAGCTCGACCTTGAAAACGGCCAAAAAATCACACTTCACCCAATAACGCGAAATGGCACAAAAATTCAAACAATTGACAATTTCACGCCCGATTTAATAATTCTTAACAACGACTTAACCAGCGGCGCTCCTGAAATCTTGAAAAACCTTGATATTCCTATAACGCCCGCAACAAATCTTGGTTGGTATAATCGCTCAAAGTCTGGTCATTTTACTATTTATAACGAACTTGCAAGCGAACTTTCGCAAATTTTAGAAATCGATCCGTGGCTTATTTCGTCGATGCACCGGATGTGCAACAAGGTTGATTTCAAAAATCACGTTGGTTTTGAATGCCTCGCAAATCACGTCGATGATTTAATCGCGAAACTGAAAGAAAAATATCGCGAATATGACATAAAAGATGAGCCTTATTGCTATATTAAAGCCGACAGCGGAACCTATGGAATGGCCATCATGACGGCATTTTCTGGCGCAGAAATTCTCGACATCAATAAAAAAGAGCGCAACAAAATGAACATGCTTAAAGAAAGCACACAAAACACCGCCGTGATGATTCAAGAAGGCATTCAAACCATCGACAAAATTAACGACATGTCGGCCGAACCAATGATTTATATGATTAACGGCGAAGTTGTCGGCAACTTATTTCGCGCCAACGCCAATCGCAACCAACAAAACAGCCTTAATTCAGCGGGCGCAAGCTTTTTTGACCTAGAAAATCTTCCTCAAGATCAATTATGCTTGGGTTGCAAAAAAGACAATATGAAGATGATTTATTCAACAATTTCAAGGCTCGCGGCACTTTCTTCATCAATTGAAATCAAACATTTATAATATGACAAGACCAAAAATCGGCATAGTTTTAGACTTCAAATCAGGCTCTACTACCGGATATTCGATAAGACCACATTATGCGATCCGCGCTAATTATATTGAGATGATCAATAAACAAAATGCGCTCGCGATCCTTATTCCATATGACTATAACTCGATTAACGATTATATTTCAATGCTTGACGGACTTTTAATGATAGGAGGATTTTTCGACATCAGCCCCAAAAAATATGGCCAAAACACAATCCACAAAAGCATAGTCTTAAACGAAACGCGCGAAAAATTCGAGTGGGAATTTATGACCAAAGCTTTGGCGACACAAATGCCCGTTCTTGGAATTTGCAACGGCATGCAACTTCTCAACGTCATTCGCGGCGGAGATTTAATTCAACACATTCCTGATGAAAAAGGCGATTTTTTGAATCACGAACAAAGCAAAGTTGTAGGCAAAGAAGATTCGTCAAAAGCTTATCACGACGTGTTGATTGAAGAAAATTCTATTTTGCGAAAAATTGTGGACGCAAAAGAAATTAGCACGAATTCTTCCCATCATCAGGCGGTGAAAAATGTTGGAAAAGGCCTAAAAATAAGCGCTCGCGCCAGTGATGGAATTATTGAGGGGATCGAAGATCAATCTCGCCCATTTTGCGTCGGAGTTCAATGGCACCCTGAGTTTAACGTGTCTTTAGCCGATGAAAAAATCTTCGAATCGTTTGTTAGCGCGACTCGAGACTTTAAATCCTCTAAATAATTATATAGCAATTTTAAATTTATGTTATATTATAACATAAATAACGATAGGCGAACACAACGCGAGAAAGACTAAAACTTAACAAAATGACACAAAATATTGAAAAAAAAGGCATTAGAATCGCCAAAATCATTGCCAATGCCGGAATTTGCTCAAGGCGCGAAGCTGAAGATTTAATCACCCAAGGTCGCGTTCAGGTTAATGGCGTTACAATCAACAGCCCAGCGACTTTAATCACAGACCACTCTATCAAAATCGATGGCAAATTGTTAAAGCAAACTCGCGACGTTCGCCTTTTTCTTTTTCACAAGCCAAATGGCATCATCACCAGCAATAAAGACGAATTAAATCGCAAAACCGTTTTCGATATTTTGCCAAAAACCTTGCCACGACTAATTACGATTGGT
>CAMCFD010000027.1 GCA_945874115.1 Rickettsia typhi
CGCGCGTGGTGCTGATTTAAATTTTAGATTCGAAGAAAAAAGCCTTCTTTTTGCGGCACGCAAATCGAATTCTGTAAATATGATGCAATATTTGATAGAAAATCACGTAATTAATCCAAATGCTCCGGTCGGTTCGTTAATCAATATGACTCATCCAACAGATGAAGAGGAAAATATTTTATATAAAACAATACGTGATGGACAAAGCGAAATGGCTTTGTTAATTTTAGATCATGAAAAGTTTGTCAACATTGCCATGAAAGAGAGAAATGAGAGGGGTGAGGAAGAGGAAGATGAAGATGAAGAATCAATCGACCGCATGTTTAAGAATGCGGTTTTGAAGTGTAATAAAGATTTAGTGATAAAAATGTTAGATCTTGGAATATTCAATATTAAATTTGGAGAAGATAAAGAATTGGGAAGTGAAGATATTGCTGAGGTTATGATGCACGTAATTCGAAGGTTTAGCGATGAAGAAGCGACAGAAATTCTCATCAAGATTATCGAAAAAATTCCACCTTCGCAATTGGAATTGATAAAAAGCACACATTTTGACGAAATGATAGGTGAATTCGCAGAAGAAATCAGCGGCGAATTAAATTTCCTCACTTATTCTTGCGCATTTTATAATAAATTAGAAGCTTTGAAATTATTGCTGCATTATGAATTTGCTCAAAATGATAAAAATCCGAAGAAGAGCGCGATAATGGGTGCTGTAGAACAAGACAGGTGTGAAATATTTTTGTTTTTAATGCGTAATATTAAGCAAATTCAGAAAAGAAATTATATTCCATGTCTGATTTATGCATGTGAATCCGCTCAATATGAGGCGATTGAACAGATGTTGGGAGAAAATTTTCTTCATAAAGCTTCAAAAGATCATATCGAAGATATGTTGTTTAAGATTGTTGCTACAATTGAGCCAGAAGAAGATGGTTATGATGAAAAAGATGAGAAGCTTTCGCATATTATAAAAATTATATTAAGTCAAAAGCCTGATTATGCTCCTTCATTTTCCTTAATGGAGGAATTATCTAGAAAAAATCTTGCATTGTCTTTTGGTATTTTATTGGAAAAGTTTGATTTAGAATTAAAAGATGAAGAAACTGAAGAAAATATTCTTCACAGTCTTGCGTCCGTAGATAATGCGAAAATATTGGAAGAATTTATACAAGCAAAACAATCTTTTTTACAAGAATTATTATCGCAAAAAGATAGTTTCGGATATTGTCCGGCCAACGTTGCGGCGGCAAAAGAAAAGAGCGATACTTTAAGTGCTCTTCTTTTAATAAATCAAGAAAATGTTTTCTGTGATGCTATCGACGTTTTTGTTTATAATAAAGAAGGTAGACAAGATCAAGAAGGATTATCAGAAGATGAAAAAGAAGACATAGAATTGGAAAAAGACGACATTATAAATTCGGTTTATTTTTTAACCAAAACTTTTTTAGATTTATCTAGCTGTGAATTTAGTGAAAAAATTCTTAGAAAAATATTTGCCGCTATAGAAATGCAAAAAGAATTAATATTGGATAAAGCTGAAGACGGAGTAAAAAATTTACAAGAATCTCTAGTTGGAAAAATTTATGATTTTGTTGAAGCTTTGCCAACTTCTAAGGCAAAAAAAGCGCAAATCGATATATTCTTGAAGGTTTTAGATCAAGTTGGAGCAAGTTTATCTTCAGAATTTTGTGCGAACAAGATTGAAGAAATTAAAGCGCTTGCGAATTATCAAGAAAAAGAAGAAGAGCTTAGTGATGAATATGTCTCTAGAAAAAAAGGTAAAAGAGAAGAGGTAGAGAGAAAGGCTTTAGAAAGAGTTTCGCAAGCTGAAGCCGGCAATTTTGATTTAGGTGAGGGGCGGGCCGCCGATCTTGACGCCATGGATGTTGGTGGTGAGAGTAGAAAAAGGAAAAGCGAGAGAGATAATCCGTCGCCAATTGTTGAAGATCCGATGGAAGATTCTTTGGCGATGACAAAAAAATCTAGAACTAGAGGCTCCGGTAAATAAAAAGCGCTAATCAAAATGAAAATTTTATTTATCGCATTTTAGATTAAAAATCAGTATTGCTTTCATATCAATTTTCAGTCATCGAAAAACTTAGAATTTATATGAACATTAAGACGGGATCACAAATCCCGTCTTGCGATAAATGCGTATGTATGTTGCAAACTCACGAAAAAACTCAATCTAGGTTGTTTTTGAATGTTGAGTTCTGCTTGTATCTAGCGGTGAAGCCGCACTAGAATCAGCAACAGTTGGAGCTTTTCTAGGGGTGTTGGATGACCCTTGTTGTGGAATTTGCGGAAGTGATCGTCTTTTTCTCGCCGCAGCGTCAGCTTGAGCCTGAGTCGCAGAAGATGCAGCTTGAGCCGCCGCCAAAGAAGCCCCAGTTTGAACATGTGGTTCTAGTGAAACCGAAGCTGGCTGTGCCGCCACCGCCGCCGCAGCACGAGATGTTTCCGCTTCTCGCTTCGCCTCCGCCTCAGCCTCAGCCTCAGCCTCCTTCTCCGTCTTAACCTCAAGTGCGATGTCGTCTCTTATTTCCGTTAAAAGTGCTGTTAAAGACTCATTACTGCTACATTTTGTTAAATAATAAGCAAGAATATTATCCAGTTGTTTTCTAATTGCAGTGCGAAGTGGTTCATTGTCTTCGTTTTCTACTGCGTTGCGAAGTCTAATTTTTCCAAATATCTCTTTTTTAACTTCTTCGTTATTTTGAGGATCTATAATATAATTCCCAGATCGCTCTAATTTTTGACGGTCTGTTTCTTTCCCTTCGGCCGCCGCAGATATTAAATCGAAAATAATTTTTTCCATAGCATCTCGAGCAAGAGCATCTCGAGCAATAGCCTCTCGAGCCTCTCGAGCCTCTCGAGCCTCTCGAGCAAGGAAATCTCTTGTGTGTGCGAAATAATCAGTTATATATTGCGCTAACGCTTCTGAATCCCCATCGCTTTTCCTAACCGTTCTACTCAACATAGGCATAAAATTATCAGTGATAGCTTTGATTTGAGGATCTAAAGATTCCTCAACAATTGTCACGCCTTCATCAGCCATTAAGTCAGCAAAAATCGTGCCATGAAATTGTTCGATTTGTGGTCTAACACTCAATAATATCGCTTCCAATGTTTCATCTGAAATTTCTGTAACACCATCTTCACCACCAGCTGAATCTCGTGCTTGCGCAGCTTCAACTCCTCTTCCAATTGCTTCTACAATTGCTTCAATTCGTTTTGTGGTTATCATTTCTGATACAGAAGTTTTCATTGTTCCAATAGAATCGATAACTTCTTTGTTATTAGATTGCCTTGAAAAATAAGTTAAAAAATTAGAAAACTCGGTCATAAGTTTAATTTTATGATCATCGGTTGTTTCTTCGCTGTCATAAATTAAACCGATAACGCCGCTAACTGTGATTTTGTTATTTTTTTGTGGGTCTAGAATAAAATCCCTAGATCGCTCTAATTTTTGTTGGTCTAATTCTTCCCCGTTAGCCGCCGCAGATATTAAATCGAATAAATCGGAAATAATTTGACGACCATGTTGTGCTCGCATCGATTTATCCATCGCGCGCTTAAGTTGCGCGAAATCATCGAGTTCTTGTGGTCGTGCCGCCAAAGCTTCACGCCGCTCAAATTCTCGAGATCTCGTGACGACTTGCGCAACAGAATCGCGATATGTCTCTAAAATTGAAAGCAGCGATGTTAATCCAACATCATCCAAATCATATTCTTCCAAAACACTTTGGGAAGTTTTTTTTGAAATAATAAAACTCTCCTCTTCCTCTTCATTTATAATTCTCTTTATAAATAATTCATTGCCAGTGAGAAAATCCTCAAAATCAGTTTTTGAAAAAATATTATTATTATTCAAAATTGAATAAGTTTCTTCTTGCCCCGTCTCTATTTTCCAATTCTCATAAAGTTCGGGATTAGTTCTTAATAGTTGTTGAGAATTACGCGTGATTTGACGAATAACCTCTGAAATTCGTGATGTTACATTTTGTTCGCCTCTTCCCATCGAATAGTCTTGCGCCTGAGCAGCCATAGATGCGCCACCATAATATCTAGGCTCAGACGACATTGACATTGTCGCCGCCGCACTCGCACCCGATGCTTCTTGCCTTACACGCTGCGGCGAAGATAAAGCCTGCACAAAAGAATCGCGATATGTCGCTAAAAGTGATAACAGCGACGCTTCTGCGACATCATCAAAACCATATTGTTGCCAGCCTTGAGGAGACGTCTTTAAAGCAAAAAACTCTTCCCCGTCTTTCTTTATAAATAATTGATTCTTGAAGAGAAATTCTTCAAAATCAGACCCAGAAACAATATTGTTATTATCAAAAATCGAACAAGATCCATCTTTATATCTTGTCATTTTCCATTTCTTGAGAATTTCGGGATTAATTCCTTCAGTCTTAGAAATATCATAGATTTCTTTAAGAACTGCTGAAATTTCAGATGTTAAGCGAGGCATAAAAACTATTTAAATTGATAATTAAAATCAACAATAAATAAATATTTTTATGAAGTAAAGTTCAATGATGTAATTTTTAAAAAATTCTCTAATTTGAAAATAGTTTATTTATCAAAAATACGAGGAAAAATCTGAGGATAAACATTTATGCTTTATAATTTCGGTTTAAAATTGCAAATAAAAACCCATCACATTTGTTGATAGTGGTTTTGTTTGAAATTTTAAACTGAAATTTATGAGGCGAAAATAAAAATGACTCAAGTGGATTATTGAGTCATCAAGTCTATTTCTTTTATGCGAAAAAACTAAGTTGTAAAGGCCGGATTTTTTCTGGTGTAAATTTGTGTGCGGTGAAAACCTTAATTACTCTAAATTTTAGCACCATTCAAGAATTTGGGCCAATTCTTAAACTGTGAGACCTAGACCTGATTGAATTCTACTATAAAAACCAAGTTGAAACAATAATAATCAACGAAAATAATAAAAAAACGGTAAAACTGTAGCAAAATGATACAGTTTTAGCTAAAAAGCGCCAAATTTCGTTGTTATTCTAGTGTTTTTTCTATCGCGAATTCGATAAGATTTTTATCCGCAAGGCCTAAAACAGCCAATTATTTCGCCTCAGTTAGTGACTTTGGTTAATTTTTTCGACTTAGACAAAATTACTCAAAATTTTATCAAAAAAGCGCTAAAAATATATCGAAGTCTAAAAGCGAAAACCTGTTTTTAGAAACCTAAACAAGTGGCTATTATTTCGCTTCGCTTAAACCTTTCCACACAAATTCTGTTGTGAAGGGGAGAATAGGTGCACTTGCTTCGCACATCGAAATTAAACTTGTATAAAGAACGTCGTAAGCGTCTTGTTTATCTTGGTCAATTTCACTTTTCCAAAATCTTTGGCGCGAACGTCTGATATACCAATTGTTGAGTGCTTCGAAAAATTTATTGAATTCGTCGCAAGCTTTAATTGTGTCATAATTCGCCATCGCTTTGTCAATTTGAGTGACCGAATCTTTTAGTTTTGCCAAAATATATTTGTCCAAAACACTAGAAAACTCGCGCTGATATTCAATTCGCTTGGCTTTAATTCCATCAGAATTTGCGTATAAACAGAAAAAATTATAGGCATTTATCAATGGTTTTATCGACTGGCGAAGTGTGTCACGAAAGGCTTTGCCGTCTTTGTCGATTTTTAATTCTTGTCCGCGCATAACCGGTTGTGACGCCATGAAAAATCTCAGCGAGTCAGAGCCAATCTCGTCAAACATGGCGACGGGGTCGGGATAGTTGCGCAATCTTTTTGATAATTTTTGCGCATTTTCGTCAAGAATTGTGCCATGACAAATGACATTTTTGAATGGCGCGCGATCAAAAAGAGCGGTTGACAAAACCATCATCGTATAAAACCAGCCGCGGGTTTGTGCGACATATTCTGTGATGAAATCTGCGGGGAAATTTTCTTCAAACCATTCTTTATTTTCGAAAGGATAATGAACTTGCGCATAAGGCATTGAACCTGATTCAAACCAGCAATCAAGCACATCGGTGACGCGTTTCATTTTATATTTCTCGCCAGTTTTTTCGCAGATTTCTTCTTTGACAAGTTCGTCGATATAAGGGCGGTGAAGGTTTGGCTCGCCTTTTTCGTCAAGTGGAAGATGACCGAAATATTGTTCGATTTCTTTGAGAGAGCCGAAAACTTTTATTTTTTTCACTAACGGATTGTCAGAAACCCAAACCGGCACCGGACATCCCCAGAAGCGGTTGCGCGAGATTGACCAATCGCGTGCGCCTTCAAGCCATTTTCCGAATTGCCCGTCTTTGATGTGGTCGGGAATCCAGTTGATTCCTTGGCGCGCAAGCTTTAATTCGTGATAATGTTCTTCGTGCTGCTTGTCTTTTCCAGCTTTTGGATAAGTGTTTTTTCCTTTGCGAATCAGCTTAAACCCAGCTTTTTCAAGAACTTTTTTTGATCCTAAATTGTCAGAAACTGTTGCGGCGCAAACTGAATCGACTGGATAATATTTATAAGCATAATCGATCAAGCCTTGCATAAACTCGCTTGCGAAGCCTTTTCCCCAAGTTGGTTTTGTGAATTGATATGAAATTTCGACATTGCCATTTTCAAAATTTTCTTGTTTTGGATCATAAAAACAAAAGCCCGAAACGCCAATAAAATCGCCACTTTGCTTGTCAAAAAGTGCGAATCGCGGCAAGCCTTTTTGCCATTGATCTTCGTAATATTTTATGTTTTCAAAAGCCTGTTCTTCGTTGCAAACTTGGTGCGGCGCATAATAATAAAAATTGCGCACTTCTTTGTCAGCCAGCATTTTAACGATGTCGGCGTGATGTTTTTTTGATACAACTTCACCGCGAATTCGCGCAGTTTCAATTGTTGTTGGAAGTTCGGCTTGTTTGAAAACTGGCTTGCCCGAATTTAGTTCGACCATGCGGTCTTTGAATTTTGTCACTTCAACATACCAAGACGACACGGCCTTATAAATCAACGGCGTGTCGGTGCGCCAGCAATGTGGATAATTGTGCAAAATTTGCTCGGTTTTGATCCAAGCGTTAGTTGTTTTGAGATATTTTATGATGTCGTCATTGGTGTCGAAAACTTGAATTCCCTTGATTGACAAGCCTTCGATGTCATACATTTCTGCTGTGAATTTTCCACCTTCGTCAACGGGGCAGAGTGTCGGGATGCCATTTGCTTTGCATAAAATTTGGTCATCTTCGCCAAATCCGGGCGCCATGTGGACGATTCCCGTTCCTTCATCAGTTGAGACGAAATCGCCGTGAAGCACGCTGAATGCGGCTTTGTTGCCTACGATTTTCTCGTGGTTGGCGAGGTATGGGAAGAGGGGTTTATATTTTAGCGCAACTAATTCTGAACCTTTTACAATTTGTAAATTTTCGGTAGAATCTTCTTCATTCAATCCAAAATCTTTTGCAAATTTTGCAATTAAATTTTTGGCAATAACCAAGATTTCTTTATCACCAATTGAAAGAGCTGCATATTCAATATTCGCACCAACCGCCAATCCTAAATTCGATGGAAGTGTCCAAGGCGTAGTCGTCCAAGCCACCAAACTTACTTTTTTACCTTCAAAACCCAACTTCTTCGCGCTCTCATCTGTCAACTCAAACTTCACCGTCACCGCCTTGCTCGCCTTCTCGCGATAAGAATTATCCATCTTCGTTTCAAAGTTCGAAAGTGGTGTTTGACAAGCCCAAGAATAGGGCACAACGCGAAAATCTTCATACATCAAACCTTTGTCGTAAAGGCTTTTGAACGCCCATAAAACCGATTCCATATAGTTCGCATCCATGGTTTTATAGCCGCCGTCGAAGTCAACAAAGCGACCTTGGCGCGTGACATATTCTTTCCAATCATCGGCATATTTCATCACCGAAACGCGGCACGCATCGTTGAATTTGCCGATTCCATATTCTTGAATCGCGATTTGGCCTGAAACGCCGAGTTCTTTTTCGGTTTCCATTTCAACGGGCAATCCGTGCGTGTCCCAGCCGAAACGGCGTTCAACTTTTTTGCCTTTCATGGTTTGATAACGCGCCACCAAATCTTTGATGAAGCCTGTCAACAAGTGGCCGTAATGAGGAAGGCCGTTCGCAAAAGGCGGCCCGTCATAAAATACGAATTCGGGGCGCTCGTCATTGTCGTGGCGACAACCCGCATGGTCTTTCAGCGCGCAAGTTTCTTTCACTGGAGAAACCTCGTCATCTTCAGCGCTAGCAATATCGCGCATTTCAACCGATTTCTCGAACACTTTGTTTTCTTGCCAAAACTTTAAAATATCGCGCTCTAACGCCGCAAAATCAAGGTTTTGATTGGGTTGTGGATAGTAAGATTTTTTCACCATTTTTTGTTTTTATTACTTTCGGCAATATTTGTAGGGGCGACCCTTGTGTTTGCCCGCCTATTCTTTGTGTGAAGGGCGGGCAACCACAAGTTTTGCCACTACAATCAATAACGCCAAATTAAATATCTTGAAATTAATATCAATAAACGCTACAATTAAGCCATTATTATAAACAAAATAACTTAAAATAAAAGAAAAATATTATGAAAAATGAGCTGATTAAACATTTAAACGTGATTTTGCGCAACGAACTTGTCGCAATCAACCAATATTTTTTACACGCGAAAATTCTTGAAGATAAAGGATTCATGAAGCTTGCGGCCATTGCTAAAGCTGAATCAATTGACGAAATGCGCCACGCCGACACTATTATTGCGCGAATTTTATTCTTGAAAGGCGTTCCGAAAATGACTGAATATGGCAATTTGCGCATTGGTGAAAATGTTGAAGAAATTCTCAAAAATGATTTACAGCTTGAAATTGACGCAATTTCTGATTTAAGAAATGCGATTGAGGCTGCAAATAAAGCTTCTGACAGCACTTCAAAAACTATGCTCGAAACAATTTTGGCAAGTGAAGAAAATCATTTTGATTTCTTAGAAACTCAACTTGATCTTATTAAAACTCTCGGTTTACAAAATTATCTGACGACGCAGGTTTAAATTAAATCAGTGCGAAATAAGTTTATTAAATTATAAGTTAGATAAAATGAAAAAGTTAAGAATTGGCCTTGTTGGGCTTGGAGTTGTAGGAAAATCAGTTTATGAAATTCTAGTAAATCAAAAAGAAATAATCGGCGCAAAAAGCGCTAATAAACTTGAGTTAGTCGCGGTTTGTGCTCGTTCGAAAAAAGATTTCGTTGATGAAACAAAAGTAAAATATGTCACGAACCCTCTTGATTTGGCTCTCGACAAAGAAATCGATATAATTGTCGAAGTCGCGGGAGACGCGCCAAATATACGTGAAATGTGGGTTGCGGCTTTGAAAAATGGCAAAAAAATTGTGACTGCGAATAAGGCTTTATTTGCGACCAAAGGTTTAGAAATGACGAAATTGGCTGAAGAAAATGGCGGATATATCGCGTTTGAGGCGTCGGTTGCTGGTGCGATTCCGATCATAAAATTATTCAAAGAAGGTTTTGCAGCCAATAAAATCAATGCTTTCTACGGAATTTTAAACGGTACTTCAAATTACATTTTGACAAAAATGAAAGATGAGAATATCGATTTTTCTGTCGCGTTAAAACAGGCTCAAGACGCGGGATATGCTGAAGCTGACCCAGCTTTTGACATTGAAGGAACCGATGTTGCTCACAAATTAACAATTTTGGCGGCCATCGCCGAATCAGCAAAGCCGGCTTTCAGTGAGACTTATGTTGAAGGAATTACGCAAATTAATATTGATGACATAAAATTCGCTGACGAATTTGGTTATAAAATTAAACTTTTGGCGATTTATAAAAATGGCGAAAAAGCTTCGCAACAAACGGTTTATCCGGCTTTGGTTGAGAAAAGCGAAAAAATTGCGTCGGTTGATGATTCTTTCAACGCGATTTTTACGCAAGGCTCAAATTTTGGCGACAGTTTTATTGTTGGCCGCGGAGCAGGTGGCTTTCAGACGGCTTCCTCAGTGGTTTCAGATTTAATTGACATCGCGAATGACCGCCATTCTTTCGAATTTGGTGTCAAATCTGATGGCTTAAAATCGGTCAATATTTCTAAAATTGAAGACAGAATCGGTCAATATTTTATCAGATTTTCTTTCGATAAAAATGCTGACAAAGAAAATATTTTAGATAAAAATTTTCTTGAAAAAATTAAGGTCGAAAAATCTTATTTTTACGAAAAAGAAGAAGTTGTTTTTTGTGGCGTTATATCAGGTCAAATCATAGAAAAAGATTTGAAAAATTTACTAAATAATCTTGATAAAAATTCTATAAAAGATTTGAATTTTATTAGAGTTGAGAAAATTTGCTAATTATAAAAATAGAATATGAAAATTTTAATTTTAAAAGAAAATAATCCAAGTGAGAATCGTGTAGCTCTTACTCCTGATTTAGTTTCGAAGTATCAAAAATATGGTTTTGAAATTATTGTTGAGAAAAATGCTGGTGAAAAATCGAATATTTCAGATTCTGATTTTGAAAAAGTTGGCGCAAAAATTACCTCAGATATTTCACAAATTTTAGCAGAAATTGACATAATAATTTCGGTTCAAAGAATTGATGTCGACCTTAGCAAGACAAAGAAAGGCGCGATTTTTGTGGCGATGTTAAATCCTCATTTTCAAAAAGAAAAACTGGCGCAATTAATTGACGCTGGTGTTTCTCCTTTTGCGCTTGAAATGGTGCCAAGAATTACGCGCGCTCAATCGATGGACGTTCTTTCGTCACAAAGCAATTTGGCCGGATATGTTGGCGTTCTAAGTGCGGTTTCACAAATGCAAAAATGTGTGCCAATGATGATGACTGCGGCGGGCACTGTTGCTGCGGCGAAGTTTATGGTTCTTGGCGCCGGAGTTGCTGGTTTGCAAGCGATTGCAACCGCGAAAAGACTTGGTGCGATTGTTTGCGCGTTTGATGTTAGGGCGGCTGCGAAAGAGCAAGTTCAGAGTTTGGGCGCGAAATTTATTGAAGTTGAGTCGACCAATAAAGACACAGAAACAAAAGGCGGATACGCTAAAGAAATGGATGAAGAATATAAAAAACGCCAAGAAAAATTAATTCTTGAAACGATTTCTAAGCAAGATGTCGTCATTTCGACCGCGTTAATTCCGGGTAAGAAAGCGCCAATTTTGATAAGTGCAGAAATGGTGAAAAATATGAAAGCCGGCTCGGTGATTGTTGATTTGGCGGCGGTTAATGGCGGAAATTGCGAACTTACTGAAGTTGGAAAAATTAAAGAAATTAACGGTGTTAAAATTATCGGTTATGAAAATTTCCCAAGTTTAGTTTCAACTGATGCTAGCAAGCTTTATGCGCGCAACATTTTTAACTTTGTTGAGTTGTTGATTGACAAAGAAACTAAACAAATCAAAATTAATCTTGAAGATGAGATTTTGAAATCGAGCTTGATTACGAAATAAATTTTTGTTTTTATAATTGTAGCAATTGCGTTAAATCTACGAAACTCAGCTGCTCATTATAATTAGCTTTTTGGATAAAATCATGAAGAATAAATAGTGGACGCCATTCCCGCTAATAACTATCCATTTATGCTTTACAATTTCGCCCTAAAATCTCAAATTAAAAATCACTCACGTCGCCTTATATGATTAATTTTTATCATTAAAGAGTTATTTTGCTAAAAACCTAATTATTAATGGAAAAGGGTATTGATGTAATATTTGCAATAAAATCAAGCAACGCTAAATCACGCAAGGACAATTTCACTGACATAAAAAATTGATAATTTTAATTTTTTAATTGACAATCACGAAAAAACTAGTTTTACTTAAGAACTAATTATTCACACATTTTTATTTATTTAATTTTTCATAAACATAAAATATGGCACTAAACATTGAAATTCCACAACCAAAAACATTGAAGCCAAAAATTACAATTTTCGGAGTTGGTGGCGCCGGCGGAAATGCGATTAACAACATGATTCGCTCAAAGCTTGAAGGCGTTGAGTTTGTTGCTGCAAACACTGATGCGCAAGCGCTCGAACTTTCTCTTGCTGAGAATAAAATTCAACTTGGTGTTGAAATTACAAAAGGTCTTGGAGCAGGCTCTTTTCCTGATCGCGGACGCGCTGCTGCTGAAGAAAATATCGAAGAAATTGAAGGATTTCTTGAAGGAAACCACATGATTTTCATCGCCGCCGGAATGGGTGGTGGAACAGGAACTGGTGCGGCTCCGGTGATTTCGAAGCTTGCGAGAGAACGTGATATTTTAACTGTTGGTGTTGTTACAAAGCCATTCCATTTCGAAGGAAAATATCGCATGGAAACCGCGCAAAAAGGCATTGAAGACCTAAAAAAACATGTTGATACTTTAATCGTAATTCCAAATCAAAATCTTTTTAGAATTGCAAACGAGCGCACAACATTTGAGTCTGCTTTTAAAATGGCTGACGATGTTTTATATGCTGGCGTGCGAGGAATTACTGATTTGATCACGATGCCGGGCCTTGTCAATCTTGACTTTGCAGACATCAGAACCGTGATGACAAAAATGGGTAAAGCAATGATGGGAACGGGAGAATCTGAAGGCGAAAATCGTGCGGTTGAAGCTTGCGAAGCGGCGATTGCGAATCCTCTTCTTGACGATGTTTCAATTCGTGGCGCGCGCGGAGTTTTAGTTAATATGACTGGCGGCCCCGACATGACTCTCTTCGAAGCAGATTTAGCTGTGAACACAATCAAGCGCGAAGTTGATGATAATGCGAATATTATTTTCGGTTCGGCTTTTGATGAAAATATGAAAGGCAAAATCAGAATTTCAGTTGTTGCAACTGGAATTGACGAAGAAGAATTTAAGCAAGATATTTTAAGAACTGCTACAGCCCCCGAGCCTAGCAAATTCAGGTCTAATGTTGAACAATCAAAAAAAACAACCAAAGATAATTCTGAGAGAAAAACTTTTTTTGATCCCGGAGTTTCACAGTCAATGCAAGAAGACGAAATCGAAGAAATAAATTCATCTGATTTTAAGGCGAAAAAAACTTACTTGAAAGAAGAAAATGTTAATTATGGAAAAGCTGATAATTCTTCGAAAGACAAGCAGGGTAAGGATTCTGCGTTTTCACAAATTAGTTTTTTTGGCGAGCAAGAAAAAGACGAAGATGAATTTGACGATATAGAAAAAGAAGATCAGGAAGAAAAAGAGCAAAGAAAAACTCCTGTAAAAAAGGCGCGAAAAGTTGAAGCTCCGAAAGAAAATAATTCGGGATTCAGCTTGTTTAGCTTTATGTCGAGCTCGAAATCTAAAGGCGAAGAAAAGCGAGAAGTTTCAAATGAAGATGAAGATGAATTTTCAATTGAAATAAAAAAGCCAGAAAGAAAAGCTAAAGCTGATCTTGGCGAGCAAGAATTGGTGCGCAAAAAACAAGAATTTTTTGGATCAACAATTCTTGACGAAGAAAAAGAAAATAAAGATTCAAATTTAGACGATGACATTTTAAATGTTCCGGCATTTTTCAGAAAAAAAAGAAAATAAATGGCGAAAATATATTTAATAAGTCCTGAGAAATTTGAACTAAAAGATTTTTCAATTCAATTGTCGCAAGCTTTGAAAACCGGACTTGTTCCGGTTTTCCAACTTCGTCTTAAAGGTTATGAAGATTCTGAAGTTCTAAAAATTTCCAAAGAATTGCAAAAAATTTGCTTTGACAATAATTGTTTATTTATACTTAACGATTATTATAAAATTGCGCTAGAAATTGGCGCAAGCGGCGTTCATGTTGGGCAAGAAGATTCTAGCATTTCACAAATCAGAAAAATTTCTGATCCAAATTTCATAATTGGCGCAAGCTGTTATGACTCGCGCGATTCGGCGCTTCAAGCCACGCAAGACGGTGCAAATTACATTTCATTTGGAACATTTTTCGAAAGCAAAACAAAAAACTCAAAAGGTAAGCCAACGACCGAAATTTTAAAATGGGCAAATGAAATGTTAGATTTGCCAATCACCGCAATTGGCGGAATTAACAACGAGAATTGCAAAGAATTAATTAGTGCTGGCGCAGATTTAATCGCTGTTGTTTCTTATGTTTGGCAAAATGAAAATGGCGTTGAATTCGCACTAAAAAAACTTGCGGACGCTTGCAAATAGCCCGCTAATTATAGACGCGGCCAACTTCGATAATTTTCTTAGAAATTTTTAGTGCCGAAATTATTTCCTCAATTTGCTGCGTATTTCTCACCTCAAGATCAATCATCAATTCAATGCAATCGCGATTAGAATTTATTACTTTAAGATTAGTGATGTTGATTTTTTTGCGAGCAATGACACTACTGATTCCAGCCAAGCTTCCAGATTTATTGGCGACGACACCTCTGATTCGACAAGAATATAAATGGTCGATGTTAGTGTTGTTTTTCCAGCAAACATCAATAATTCTTTGCGGGCTTAAAACTAAATTTTTGAGATTGGTGCAAAATTGATTGTGAATCGTGATTCCCGTTCCCGTATTAATAACGCCAACGATTGAGTCTCCAGGAATTGGATTGCAACATTTTGCAAAATGCATCGCCATACCTGCCGCAAGTCCGTCAATTGCAAGAGCGCTATCGTTATATTTTTCCTTATTTCTGGTGATTATTTCAAGTTTATTCTCGTCTTTTGCTTCGGGATAAATTGCGTTTAGAACATCTTGTCGAACGATTATTCCTTCGGCGACCCTTACGTATAAGTCATCGATAGTTTTTACACCAAAATTATGAATAATTTTTTCAAGCGACTCTTCTTTTAATTCGCGCTCTTTATTCGTGAAAAACTTGTTGAGAATGCTGTATCCAAGCTTGCGATGTTCTTCGAATTTTTCGTTTCTGATAAACGCTTTTATCGAAGATTTTGCCTTCGCCGTAATCACAAATTGAAGCCAGTTTATTGAAGGCCTCGCATTTTTCGCAGTAATAATTTCAACCTGATCGCCATTTTCAAGCTTTTGTCGAAGCGGCGAAATCATGCTGTTAATTTTGGCGCCAATGCAATTATTTCCCACTTCAGAATGAACGGCGTACGCAAAATCAACGGCCGTAGAGCCAAGCGGCAAATTAAAAATATCGCCATTTGGTGTGAAGCAAAAAACCTCGTCATTATGAGCGCTTAATTTGTTCTGATCAAGAACCTCTTTGGGGTTTTGCGAATTCTCAAAAAGTGAAATAAGATCGCGAATCCATTGATATTGCTGAGTTTCGTTCTTTGTTTTATTCGCCGACTTTGTTTTGTTTTTTCCGAAATTATCCTTATAAGACCAATGCGCCGCAAGCCCTAATTCAGCTTCTTCGTGCATTTTATGATCGCGAATTTGAATCTCGATTTTCTTGTTAAATGGCCCTAAAATCGCCAAATGAAGTGAGCGATATCCGTTATCTTTTGGCGTGCTGATATAATCGCGGAAAGTCGACGGAATCATGCTGTAAGTCGAGTTGATAATTCCCAGAACGCGATAACATTGTGTAATATCTTTAACGATTATGCGAAAAGCCATAATGTCGTAGAGATGATGAAAGCCAACATTTCTCACCTTCATTTTATTGAAAATTGAATAAGGCGTTTTTTGTCTTCCTGAAATTTCGAATTTTATTTTTTCGCTAGTGAGTTTGTCGCTTAATTGTTCAATAACTTTCTCGATAAAATCTTTCTTTTTTTCAAGAAGTTCGGTCAATTTATTGACGATAAAGCTGTGATTTTCGGGGTCAATTATCGAAAAAGCAAGTTCTTGCAATTCATCTTTAATTTTGTTGAGACCAATTCTTGCGGCAAGCGGTGCATAAATTTCTAAGCTTTCGCGCGCTTTTTTCTCCTTCTTAATTTTTGAAGGAACATAATAAAGCGTTCTCATATTATGAAGTCTGTCCGCGAGTTTAATGAGCAAAACGCGAATATCTTGCGACATTGCCAAAGTTAATTTGCGAAAATTTTCGGCGATACTTTCGCTGACAGAAATTAATTCAATTTTATTTAATTTTGTGACGCCATCTACTAATTTGGCAACAGATTCGCCAAATTCTTTCTCAATGTCTTCAAGCGAAATTTCGGTGTCTTCAACCAAGTCATGAAACAAGGCTGCGATAATGCAGTCTTCGTCCATTTTTAATTCGGTTAAAATTTCGGCTACAGCAAGTGGATGTGAAAAATATGGATCGCCCGAGTGACGTTTTTGATTGCCATGTCCGGTCTTTGAGAAAATATAAGCGCGCTGAATTAGCGCCTCGTCCGCATTTGGATTATAAGCCTTAATTTTTGCAATTAATTGCGCAGCAGAAATCATCGATTTTTGAAGTTTTTAATTATTTTTTGAAACTGCGATGATGAATATTTTAGCTCTAGAAAAATTGAAAGTCTAGATTCTTTTAAATAATACTAATTTATGCTTCAGAATTTCGGTCTAAAATCTTAAATAAAACCCCAGCAAATACCAAAGGATGCGAGTGTTTTCTATTTAAAATTTATCCTCAAAATTATTTTGCCTAAATATATAAATTATTAGCGAGAGATTTTGTGAGATAAGCTTTGCGAGATTTTATTAAAAACCTCTCGCAAATAAATTTTGTTAAAACAATATTAATCTTCAACTTCGATATTTTCAGAAACGAAAGTTGCTTCTTTAGCTTGCTGATTATTATTAATTTCTTCAATAATCAAAGCAGAAGTTGATCCTTCTGTTGAATCTTTCGAGCGTTCTTCGATATTTCCACGATTTCTGATTGAAGAAACAATATTTCCTCTAATGACATCAACGTCAACCAAATTTTCACCAATTTCGCGTAGTGCAATAACGGCAGGTTTTTCGTTTCTTTGTTCAAGGTCAGTGTGAGAACCAGACAAAATATTTTTAGCGCGACTGCTTGCAATTAAGCAAAGCTCGAATCGATTAGGAACCACCAATACACAATCTTCAACTGTTACTCTTGCCATTTTATAGTTAATTTAAGTTGATTTATTTAAAAAAAGACCTAACATTGCAGTCTTTAAAAGTTAATTATATCATATTTTTTAACTATTGTCAATAGTTTTTAACTAAAAAATGTCACAAATCAAGATTCACGGTCAGGAAAATTATCAAAAAATGCGTTTAGCGGGTGCTTTGGCGGCGGAAATACTCGATTTTATCACGCCTCATGTTCAAATTGGTGTTACGACTGATTATTTGAACGAATTATGTCATAACGAAATTGTCAGAAATGGCGCCATTCCTGCACCTCTTAACTATAAAGGATTTCCAAAGTCAATCTGCACTTCGATTAATCACGTGGTTTGTCATGGAATTCCTAGTGAAAAACAGCTTAAAGACGGCGACATAATCAATATTGACGTTACAGTGATTTTAGATGGTTGGTATGGTGACACAAGTCGAATGTATTACGTTGGCGAGCCTTCGATCAAGGCGAAAAGATTGTGCCAAATCACTTATGACGCGATGATGCTTGGAATTGAGCAAGTCAAGCCTGGAAATACTCTTGGCGACATCGGTTATGCGATTCAAAGTTTTGCTGAAAAAAGTGGGTTTTCAGTTGTGCGCGACTATTGTGGACACGGAATCGGGCGCATTTTTCACACCGAGCCAAGCATTCTGCATTATGGTAAAAAAGGTGAGGGCGAAGTTTTGAGAGAAGGTATGTTTTTCACGGTTGAGCCGATGATAAACATTGGCGGATATGAGACAATATTGAGTGTTCATGATGGCTGGACAGTCACGACGCGTGATAAATCTTTGTCAGCGCAATTTGAACACACAATTGGCGTGACAAAAGATGGTTTTGAGATTTTTACTATGTCGCCGAAGGGTTTGGATTTTCCGCCTTATCCAGTTTAGGATTATTTTAAGAGTTTCTTTGTTTTTGCGGCCTTGAGAAACAATCTACGCTGCGCAGATGAAATGGATTGTGGATCAAGTCCGCAATGACGAGAAAATGAAATTCTGAGTTTTTGTCATTCCTGCGAAATCAGGAATCTAGGCGCATTTCTT
>CAMCFD010000028.1 GCA_945874115.1 Rickettsia typhi
TTTCGCAAGATAAAATTCTTAATTCATTGAAAGAACTCGCTAAAAATGACATAAAAAAAGCTGAAGTTCATTTGCAAATTGACCGAAAAACTCAATATGAGAAAATTGCACAAATAATGTCTGAAATTCAAAGTTCTGGCATAACTCAACTTGGATTTGTCAATAAAAAACAATAATTTGCCAGATTTTAAGCAAAAACTAGCAAAAATCACTATTTATCCGCATAAATCAACGAAAAAATCATACTTTTTCTCGAAATTCGCTATTTTTTGATAGAAATTACTATCGCTATAAATTCCGCGTTTTCTATTATAAACACGTCTGAATCCTTTGTTTTCAAGGAATTTAAGACTTTGCCACCCCTTAAGGCTTTACATATAGAGTCAGATTGAAAATCTATAAATGCTACAAAGCCTTGGAAAGAAAGCACTAAAAATTGACATTTAGAATATAAGTCTCTATAATGGGCGACCAATTTACCGTTTATTTAAAACTCGATAAAACTCGATAGAATTTATATAATTTAAATTTATTACTGCAAAAAACAAAATATGAAAAATTCAAAATTAATATTGATAATTTCTAATTTCGCACTTTATTTAAGTACACAAAATTTAAGCGCCCAAGAAGCTGCAAAAAAAGTTGCGCCAAAAAATCCGGTCGCGATAAAATCAGAAAGCGCGAAAACAACCAAGCTTCAACAAATTATAATTTCGGATAAATTATTGAAAGAAGATGAAGGCTATCACGACGGTGCAACATATATTGGGAAAAACCTTCAAGCTACGAAAGATATTCCGCAATCACTAACAACAATCACTCGCGGCTTGATGGACGACAGAAATGCTGACAGCTTGCAAAGCGCACTACGAAATGTTTCTGGAATCACTTTCAACACTCGTGAATCGGGATATGGAAGAGCGGGCGACAATTTTTCACTTCGCGGAGTCGGAACCAGCGGCGACTTTTATCTTGACGGAATGCGCGATAATGCACAATATTTTCGCGATCCATTCAACTTAGAAAGAGTTGAAGTTTTAAAAGGATCAGCTTCAATGTTATTTGGCCGCGGATCAATCGGCGGGATAATTAACCAAGCCTCGAAAGAAGCCGATTTAAACCTTGAATCTAATGTTAATTTCATCGTCGGAAGTCACGATTATTTTCGCGAAACTGCCGATGTGAGCAAAAATATCAGCAAAAACTCGGCGGTCAGAATTAACATCATGAAAACCGATAACAAATCTAATCGCGATTATGTTGAGCGCGACAGTTTTGGCGTTGCTCCATCATTAAAATTCGGCATCGGAACCAATGACGAATATACAGTTTCGTTCTCACATTTAAGCTATGAAGTCACTCCTGATTACGGCATTCCAATTCCTAGATTTCAAGACGCAAAACCAATTAGCGTCGCTAACGATACTTTTTACGGACTTCCAAACGTCGACAAACAAAAAGATTCGACTAACATTTTTACCGCGTCATGGAATCACAAATTCGACAACGCCAACTCAGTAAAAACCATAGTCAGAAGATCGCAAGTTGATCGCTCGATGTATGGAACGCGACCAGCCTCAATAATCGCAGGCGGAAACGCAGGATTGATATCTCGTCAACATCAAGGCAAAACCGCTAAAGAAAATTTTGCAACAATTCAATCGAATTATAATTCGAAATTCAAGGCCTTTGGCATAAAGCACGAAACCTTGCTTGGTGGCGAATATATTGTTGAAAAATCTGGCTTGCGATTTACAAATATTGACAGCGGCGGTTTATTGACATCGCAGAATAATCCGAATAATTTTCCAAACACTGAAATTGCGACCAATATCGATAATCCGAATAATTTCAAAAGCGGAAATTTTGGAATTTATGCTCAAGATATTTTCGCTGTTGCGCCAAAATGGAAAATATTACTCGGTGGAAGATATGATGATTTCCGTTCTGATTTCAGCGGAACAGAAATTGGCGGAACTCCTGAAAGCGAGCGAGTCAAAACCGCCGATAAAATTTGGAGTTATCGTTCGGGTTTAATGTATCAACCGACAGATTACAGCACTTATTACATTTCGCGAGGAACATCTTTTTCTCCTTCTGGAAGCGTGGAAAGCGCTCACCCAGACCGCGTTAAAGCGGCCGCAACCTCATCAACAAGAAAAACTATTACTACAGAAGTTGGTGCAAAATTAGAATTTCTTGACGGAAATTTATCAGTGCGAAGCGCCTTGTTTTATACAGAAAGCCCGCGCGCGAACACTACACAATCTTCACAAAGCACATCTTCTGTTTCATCAGGAGCCAATCACAGCGAAGGAATTGAGTTTGAATCTACCGGAAAAATCACCAATAAATGGGAAATTTTTGGCGGAATAACTCTTCTTAGAACCAGAATTGAAGTAAACCCAGAATCTTCTCAAACTGAAGGCTTAGGCTTTTCTAATGCTCCGAAAATTTCAGGCAATCTTTGGAACAGCTATAAAATAAATGAGAATTGGAAAATAGCTGGCGGCGCTGATTTTATGAGCTTCCGCGAAGGATCTTCTGTTCCGAGGAACAACTCTAAAGCAATAGTTACAAAAATCCCCGGCTATGTTCGTTTTGACGCGATGATTGGCTGGTATCAAAAAGATTATTCTGTCAAACTTAACATTTTCAACTTGCTTGACAAAGAATATTATGATTCAATTCACTTGAACGGAATTCACGCCGTGCCCGGAATTGACAGAAGCGCACAACTTGGCGTTTCTTACAAATTCTAGCAATACCTTTTAGGCAAAGTAATTTTGGAAGTTTTAAAAAAACCACCCATGTCACTTGATATGGGTGGTTTTTATTTGAGATTTTAGACCAAAATTATAAAGCATAATGGCATGTATTTGTAGACTTTTGATTTAAATCTAATTAAAATATCCTTTGAATTAAAACATCAAAGGATATTTATGACCAAGAAAAAAACCGCTTATTCCTGCCAAAATTGTGGATCTGTTCATTTTAAGTGGTCGGGAAAATGCCCCGATTGCGGCGAATGGAATTCTATGATTGAAGAATTTGAAGACGGCGGAAGCGGCGCCACAAGCCACTTTTCACACATTACACCTGAAAGAAAACTTGCGAAAAAAGCTGGCAAAAAAATCGAATTAGTCGCGCTTAATGGCGAAGCACAAAATTTTCCTCGAATCGAAACCGGAATTGGCGAACTTGACCGCGTTCTTGGTGGCGGCTTGGTTCAAGGCTCGGTCGCTTTAATTGGCGGCGATCCCGGAATTGGCAAATCAACTTTACTTTTGCAAACCGCCGAAGTTTTGGCAAAAAAAAATAATGACGTAATTTATATTTCGGGTGAAGAATCAATCGACCAAGTTCGACTTCGCGCCAAAAGACTCGGAATTAATCAAGATTCAATTCAGCTTGCGGCAACCACAAATGTTGGTGATATTGTGGCATCCGTCAAAACAAAAGACAAAAGGCCCGTTATCGTCATTATTGACTCAATTCAAACGATGTTTTTAGAGGATTTATCGTCGGCGCCTGGAACCGTATCTCAAGTTCGCGCGGCGGCTGGTGAATTAACAATTTTTGCCAAGAAAAATAACATCACTTTATTAATCGTAAGTCACGTCACCAAAGACGGACAAATCGCGGGGCCCAAGGTTTTAGAACATATGGTCGACACAGTTTTATATTTTGAAGGCGAAAAAGATTTGCATTTTCGAATTTTGCGCGCGGTGAAAAATCGTTTTGGCGCCGCTGGTGAAATTGGTGTGTTTGAAATGAATGACATCGGATTATCAGAAGTCAGCAACCCCAGCGAATTATTTTTAGCAAGCTATGACCGCGCCACAAGCGGCACCGCAGTGTTTGCCGGCGTTGAAGGCACGCGCCCGATTTTGGTCGAAGTTCAGGCGCTTATCTCGCCGTCTTACATGCCAAGCCCGCGACGCGCTGTTGTTGGTTGGGACATAAACCGACTTGCGATGATTATCGCCGTTCTCAACAGCCGCTTCGGCCTCAATTTATTCGACAAAGAAGTTTATCTCAACATTGTTGGTGGCATTGAAATCAACGAAACCGCCGCCGATCTCGCCATCGCCTGCGCCCTAATTTCAGCCGCGCGCGACATTGCGATTCAATCATCAACAATCATTATTGGCGAAATCGGTTTGACTGGCGAAATCAGAATGATAAATAATTTAGAAGGACGCTTAAAAGAAGCCGTGAAACTTGGCTTCACGAATTGTATAATTCCAAAAGCTAACGAGAAAAATAAAAACTTTGGCGCTCTGAAAAAATCGCTGCCCGAACTTAATATTAAGACCGTCGCGCATGTTCGCGATTTAGCGGGGTTGTTTAGGAAGGAGTAGGGATTTTTCACTGCAAAAAAGATAGGGTCACATCTACGCACCACAACGAGGCTGATTTTGAAGTTAAAATGGATTAACCTAAATAAAGCACCAATAACAGCAAATGAAATAAAGTTATAATTGTAAACACAGAAATATATTGCAAATCAAGAGTTTTATAAGTCTGAAAATGACGAGAAAAAAATGTGAATTTCGACAAAAAGCCTCAAAAATAAATTTCATCTAAAAAATCTTCTCACAAAACAGAAACTGGTTCTCAGTTAAAACCAAAAAAACCTAGCGCTTAGGCACGAGGAAGCTTTGCTTCCTCTGAACTCGTGATAAACTCAGAACCCCTTAAAAAAATCGCAAGATTTTTTTAACCGTGACACTGCTTAAACTTCTTGCCACTTCCGCAAGGACAAGATTCGTTGCGACCAACATTTCCCCAGCTTTCAGGATTTCTTGGGTCGCGCTCTTCCGCCTTAAAATTAGCCTTAACCGGAGTTTTCGCGCCTTCAAAATTGCTCTGTGAAGAATGTTGCGCGCCTACAACACCAACATTTTCAAGCGCCGGATCATTTCTGCTTTCAAACATAGCTTGTTTTGGTTTTGCCGACGCAATTAAATCGATCGCATTTTCATCATCAGAATTAACATTAACTTGAACATGCGCCAAACGACTCACCACTTGCTCTTCAAGGCGAAGCATCATGTCTTCGAACAATTCGAACGCGTCTTTTTTATATTCAATCAGCGGATCTTTTTGTGCATAAGCGCGCAAATTAATTCCGTGGCGCAATTTATCAAGGGACAAAAGATGATCTTTCCATTCTAAATCAAGCGTCACCAAGAAAATTTGTTTTTCAATTCTTTCAAGAATTTCTTTTCCGTAAAGCGATTTTTTTACTGAGAATAAATTGCTGACATTATTATTGACGAAATCTAAAATTTCAATTTCACTAATATTTTTTTGCGCTTCATTTTTTATGTCAATAGAAATACCATAGATGCGCTTAATTTCTAGCTCAATCACATCAACATTCCATTGTTCAAAATAAGAATTTTTCGGAATATTTTTGCCAACAATATCTTCGTTAATTTCTAAAATCATTTTCTCAATTTTATCAGAAATTGTTTCTGATTGCATTATTTTTGCACGAAGCGCAAAAATATTTTTGCGCTGATAATTAACGATATCATCATATTTCAAAAGGTTTTTGCGAATTTCATAATTTCGCATTTCAACTTTTTCTTGAGCTTTTTCAAGTGTGCGCGTAATCCATGGATGGAAAATTGCTTCATCGTCTTTCAAGCCAAGGCGCGACAACATTGCCTGCAATTTTTGTGAACCAAAAATGCGCATTAAATCGTCTTCAAGCGAAAGGAAGAATTTCGATTTTCCAATGTCGCCCTGTCTTCCTGAACGGCCGCGAAGTTGGTTGTCAATGCGGCGCGATTCGTGGCGCTCACAGCCAAGAACATATAATCCGCCCGCCTCAATTACGGTTTTTTTGTCAGTCGCAAATTCAGCTTTAACTCGAGCAACTTCTTCGGCGCTTACTCCCTCTTCAATCGATTTTTTGATTATCGTTTCGAAATTGCCGCCAAGAACGATGTCCGTTCCCCTACCCGCCATATTCGTCGCAATCGTGATTGCTGAAGACCTTCCCGCTTGCGCGATAATTTCCGCTTCTTGTTCGTGATATTTCGCGTTCAAAACACTGTGCGGAAGTTTATGCGCTTTCAAAACTTTCGATAATTTTTCTGATTTTTCAATGCTCGTGGTTCCAACCAAAATCGGTTGTTTTTTCTCGTGCGCCTCTTTTATTGACTTAACAATCGCGTCGTTTTTCGCAGCTTCAGTTTTATAAATTTCATCATCTTCGTCAAGCCTAGAAACAGGCTGATTTGTAGGAATTTCAACAACTCTTAAGCCATAAATTTCTTCAAACTCAACCGCCTCAGTTGACGCAGTTCCCGTCATTCCCGCCAGCTTTTCATAAAGACGAAAATAATTTTGAAAAGTGATTGATGCCAAAGTTTGATTTTCGTTTCTAATTCTGACACCTTCTTTTGCTTCAAGCGCTTGGTGCAAACCGTCTGAGAAACGTCTTCCTTCCTGCATTCTTCCCGTAAATTCATCAATAATCACCACCGAATTATCTTTGACAATATAATCAATTTCGGCTCTGAAAATTTTATGCGCCTTCAACGCCTGATTGATGTGGTGAACATAAGAAACATAATTTATGTCATAAAGAGACGAATCTTCTTCAATTGAACCTTGTTTCTTCAACATTTTTTCCATCTCTTCAACGCCGCTATCAGTAAGAAAAACAGAGCGTTCTTTTTCTTCAACTTGATAAGAATCGGCCGATAATTTTGGAATCAGGCGATTTATTTCTTCATAAAGTTTAGAATTGTCATTTGTTGGGCCCGAAATAACCAGCGGAGTTCTCGCTTCGTCAATTAAAATCGAATCGACTTCATCAACAATTGCGAAAAAATGATCGCGCTGAACCATATCTTCAATGCTATATTTCATGTTGTCGCGCAAATAATCAAAGCCAAGCTCGTTGTTTGTCGCATAAGTTATGTCGCAATTATACGCAGCTTTTCGCCCTTCATCTTCAAGATCGTTCGTTACACAACCAATTGTAAGTCCGAGAAATTCATGAACTTTTCCCATCCAAGAAGCGTCGCGTTTCGCGAGATAATCGTTGGTTGTCACCACAATAACATTTTTTCCTGTTAGTGCATTAAGATAGCAAGGCAGCGTCGAAACAAGAGTTTTCCCCTCGCCCGTTTTCATCTCAGAAATTTTTCCTTGATGCAAAACAATCCCGCCAATAAGCTGAACATCGAAATGGCGCATATTTAAAACACGCTTCGAAGCTTCGCGCACAACGGCAAACGCTTCGTGCAAAATGTGATTTAGAGTTTCACCTTTCGCCAAACGCTCTTTGAATTGCTGAGTTTTTTGCTTCAATTCATCATCAGAAAGTTTTGAAATTTCGGGCTCAAAAGCGTTGATTTTCAAGACATCTTCTTGTAACTTTTTTATAAAACGATCATTAACAGATCCAAAAATTTTTTTTGCAATAAAGTTTAACATTTTAATAAAGTATTTTAATATCGGCGCCGCACGCAATTAATTTATCAGCCAAGCATTCATAGCCTCTTTCAAGGTGATATAAACGATTTATAATAGTGTCTCCTTCTGCAGCTAATCCCGCCAAAACCAGCGAAACCGAAGCGCGCAAATCTGTCGCCATAACTTCAGCGCCCATCAATTTATCAACACCTTTCACCACCGCAACATTGCCGTGCGATTGAATATCGGCGCCCATTCTCGCAAGTTCAAGAACGTGCATAAAACGATTCTCGAAAATATTTTCTTCAATTGTCGCGCTTCCCTGCGTGTGATCAGAAATCGTCATCAATGCCATTAATTGCGCTTGCATATCCGTTGGAAAACCCGGAAAAGGATGAGTAGAAAAATTAACCGGATTAATTTTCGCACTGTCTCTTTTTATCTCAATTTCACTTGGTGATATTTCAGTAATTTTTGCACCAGATTTTATTAATTCTTCTTTGAATCCTGTCAAAAGCCACATTTCAACGCCACGCAATTTTATGCAACCATTAGTTATAATCGCAGCAACGGCGTATGTTCCCGCTTCGATTCGATCAGCGACAATTTTGTGACGCGCACCGTGAAGTTTTTCAACACCATCAACTTTTATTCGCGGAGTTCCTGCGCCTTCAATTTTAGCGCCCATCGCGACTAAACATTTCGCCAAGTCAATAATTTCAGGCTCGCACGCAGCGTTGTTAATTATCGTTTGTCCACTTGCTAAGCAAGCCGCCATCAACACATTTTCGGTCGCACCAACCGAAACTTTTTCGAAATTTATTTCAGCGCCTTTTAATTTTCCGTCAACTTCAGCTTCAACATATCCGCCAACTAAAGTAATTTTTGCGCCTAATTTTTCCATCGCCTTCAAATGCAAATCTACGGGACGCGTTCCGATCGCACAACCTCCCGGAAGTGAAATTTTCGCCTTGCCGAAGCGCGCCAAAAGCGGCCCCATAATTAAAATTGAAGCGCGCATTTTTCGCACCAAATCATATTGCGCAACTTGATTATCGATGTTTTTCGCGCAAAAATTTATGACGCGACCACCAAATCCACCCTCAGAATCAAAGCCATCGAGGCCGATTTCAATACCGAGACTCGCAAGCAAATTCGCCATAGTTGAAATGTCGGCAACGTGAGGCAAATTGGTCAAAGTTAATTTTTCTTCGGTCAAAATTGACGCCACCATCAAAGGCAAAGCCGCATTTTTCGCGCCAGCAATATCAACAGTTCCGGTTAGTTTTTTTCCACCTTTAATTACAAGTTTTTTCATGTTTTATATTTTTTTACGCCACTTTTTTAATCAAAAGAACAGCGATTATACCATTTCCCACTAATAATTTGCCTAAATGGCTAATTATTAGTGGGAAATGGTATCATTCACCTTTTATAATTACGCAAGATTCACCAAAAACAAAAAATCTGCTGCTGTAAGTTTTTTCAATTGTCGCAATTTTGCGAATTGATGAGCGAAGTTTTAAAGCTTCAAAACTCATATCTCCGCTTGAAACAAGACCCAAAATATTTTCCGCGCAAAGCATCGATCGCTGATTTGGTTTGATGTATGGATCATAATAAACTAACTCCGCAACTTCAGTATAAAGCAAGCCAGAACCAGACGGCGCATTAAGCATCACGCAGGAAGACGTTGTCATTAAAGCAATTATTGCCAGAAAAATTTTCATAATTTGTTTAAAATATTTTTAAAAAAATAATTACTTTAACTAAATTTAATCACCACTTACATTTGGAATAATGCTAGAGCCACTTGAACTTATAGAAGTCGTCGCTTTTCTAATTTCTTTTCCTGCAAGCAAATCTTTAATTTCTTCGCCCGACAAAGTTTCAAATTCAAGCAATGATCTTGCTAATTTTTCCAAATCGTGACCTTTCTCACTCAAGATGTCGCGCGCTTTTTGCAGCGCTTCAGAAACGATGCGCTTCACTTCTTCGTCGATAATTTTCGCAGTTTCGTCAGAAAATTCCTTTTTCTGTGAATATGGATTTTGTGCCTCGTCAGCACTATAATCGATTGTGCCAACTTTATCACTCAAACCCCAACGAATCACCATATTTCGCGCCATGTCGGTCGCATGAGAAATGTCGGAAGATGCGCCAGTTGTGACTTTGTCATAACCAAAAATTAACTCTTCAGCCGCACGTCCGCCCATCGCAACGATTAAGTCGTCATGAAGTTTCGCGCGAGTGACAGAAAAACGGTCATTTTCAGGAAGCCTCATCACCAAGCCAAGAGCTCGTCCGCGCGGGATAATCGTCGCTTTGTGAATCGGGTCAGAATTCGGACAATTAATCGCCGTAATCGCGTGCCCCGCCTCGTGATATGCCGTCAATTCTTTTTCCGATTGCTGCATAATCATGCTGCGACGCTCAGCGCCCATCATAATTTTATCTTTCGCCTCTTCCAAATTGCTCATCGCCACCATTCTCTGGCCTTTTCTAGCAGCACTTAATGCACCTTCGTTAATTAAATTCGCTAAATCAGCCCCAGCAAAACCAGGTGTTCCGCGCGCCAAAACTTTTAAATCGATGTCTGACGCCGCGGCAATTTTTTTAATATGAACATTCAATATTTGTTCGCGACCAACAATATCAGGGCTTGGAACCGTAACTTGGCGATCAAATCTTCCGGGACGAAGCAACGCACGATCAAGAACATCGGGCCTGTTTGTCGCCGCAATAATAACAACACCTTCATTTTCAGCAAAGCCGTCCATCTCAACAAGCAACTGGTTCAGAGTTTGTTCGCGCTCGTCATTTCCGCCGCCAACACCACTTCCGCGATGACGACCAACCGCATCAATTTCATCGATAAACACGATGCAAGGCGCTTGTTTCTTGGCTTGCTCGAACATATCACGAACACGAGACGCACCAACACCCACAAACATTTCGACAAAATCAGAGCCCGAAATTGAGAAAAATGGAACCCCAGCCTCACCAGCAATCGCGCGCGCAAGTAGGGTTTTTCCGGTTCCGGGTGAGCCAATCAACAAGCAACCTTTCGGAATTTTCGCCCCTAAATCAGCATATTTTTTGGGATTTTTCAAGAAATCAACAATTTCCATCAACTCTTGCTTAGCCTCGTCAATGCCCGCGACATCAACGAAAGTAATTTTATTTCTATTTTCTTGTAATAATTTTGCACGAGATTTGCCAAAACCCATGGCTTTATTGCCTCCGCTTGCCATTCCTTTTGCGAAAAAAATCCACAGCGCAATCATTAAAATAAAAGGAAGCCAGCCTAAAAATCCACCAATTAAACGCTCAGACTTACTTACCAAAGGAAGCGCGTTAACCTCAACACTTTTTTCCTGCAATTTTTCGACCAAATTTGGATATTGTGGCAGATAAGTATAAAATTTCGTTCCATCTTTCAATTCACCAACTAAATCATTACCTTTAATATCGACCTTCATAACCTCGGAAGCCTCGACTTTGCTCATGAATTCACTAAAAGGCATTTTCTTGCCCGTAAGGCTTTCTGGCCCAAAAATATTAGAAACAACCATCACAACAATAAAAATTGCTGCCCAAGTAAGAAAATTTCTCGCCATCGAATTATTTTGTTTTTTCATTTTTTATCAAAAATATTGTTCACTATACATTAGTATAATAATTCTTTGAGATTTTTTCAATGCTAAAAGTGAAAAAAACAGAGATTTAGCGAGTTTGCAATGAAATGTGGATTTAGAGGTGAGGATAAAAATCTGAAAAATTCGACCCAAAGCCAATAAAAATAAGGCTTTGAGGCAATTTATGCCATTTTCTACTAATAATTAGCCTTTTCGGCAAAGTAATTTTGGGGATGAATTTCAACTTAAAACCCATCATATCTGGTGATATTAATGGTTTTATTTGATAATTTAGGCCAAATTAGTGAGAAAAATGGTATTATTCATCTTTTGTGTGACTTTTAGCCATAGCGGCTAATTTTGCGTTTAAACGATGCCAATTTCGAAATGGCATCGATGGAATTCCGCCGACCGTTTCCATTGGCGCAATATCGCGCATTACGCCCGACATTCCCGCAACTTTCGCGCCGTCGCCAACCGTAAGATGCCCTGCGATGCTGGCATTTCCGCCGACTTGAACGAAATTTCCAAGTTTCGCGCTTCCCGCAAGTGCGGCGCAACCAGCAATCACACAGCCTCGACCAATTTCAACATTATGACCAACTTGCACTAAATTATCGATTTTCACACCATCGCCAATTTTCGTATTTTCAATCGCGCCGCGATCAACGCAAGAATTAGCGCCAATTTCGACATGATTAGCTATTTCAACAATTCCAAGTTGAATTATTTTGTGATTCACACCTTGATTATGCGCAAATCCGAAACCGTCTTGGCCAATTTTGACGCCGCCATGAATCAAGCAATTATTGCCAAGCACAGCAAATGAAATCACCGCCGACGAATTTATGACACAATTATCGCCAATTTTACAATTATCATAAATTGTCGCATTTGGCGCAATTAAACAATTATCACCAATTTCAACATTGGCACCAATATAAGCATTTGGCGCGATTTGGCAATTTTTCCCAATTTTTGCGCTAGGATGAATTAATTTTCCTTCAACAAATTGCAACTTTTTTTCTTCATAAAAAGTCAGTGCAATTTGTGAATATGCGAAATATGGATTTTTGTTAATTATACAAACCACGTCATCGCGTGAAGCCTTGTTAGCACTTGCTTCGTCGATTAGACAAAATCCGATTCTGCTTTCTTGAAATTTGCGAAAATATGCACCAGAATTTAAAAATGAAATATTATCTTTTTGCCCTTTTTCCAAAGTAGAAATATCATGAATTTTTATCGATAAATCGCAAGGCTTGTGAAGCGTTGAGCCAGTTATTTCAAGCAATTGTCCCAAAGTTAAAAATTCAACTTTTTTATTAAAAAATTTTGATCTGTAAGTCATTTTAAATCGATTTATTATTATTTTTTTCACATTCATTTGCCGCCGCAAGCGCGAAATTTAACAATCTTGTTCGCCAAGAATCTGATTCTAAAATATATCGCGCCATTTTAACTTCAAAATTAGCATTTTAGGCAAAATATTTTTGATGATAAAATTTAAAATAAAAGCCTCTCACATCAAGATATGTCAAAAGGTTTTTCTTTTAATATTCTAGAACAAAAAGATAAAGCATAATTTGAAGTCAAAATGGCATTATGCCAACTTAATTTTGCAGCACTTTTAAAAAGAAGTTTTTGCCAAAAATTCGAAGTTAAAAGATCGCTATAAAACAACTAAACATCGCTCGGCTTTTGCACTTCTTGCTTCACTTTTTCTCCCGTCATTTTCTGAAAATAAATCTCCGAAATAAACCTTCTTCCTTGTGCGCCGCGCTTAAGCTGAACCACAATATCAACCACGTTTTTTATGTAAGACATAATCTCGGTCGGACTCATTCCAAGACCAGCCTGCATCACCATCATTTTCAGCTGTTCAAGCGCCATTTTTGGCGTGTCGGCGTGAAGTGTAGAAATTGATCCCGGATGACCAGTGTTAATTGCGCGCAAAAACGAAAACGCCTCAGCGCCTCGCAACTCGCCGACAATAATGCGCTCTGGGCGAAGTCGCAAACAAGCCTCAATTAATTCTTGCGTCGTCACTTTCGAGCGACCTTGACCACCTTTTGAAGCCAATAAATGAACGCGATTCGGGTGAGAAGTTAAGTCAATTTCTCGCGCATCTTCAACCGTGATCAAGCGCTCTTCATGAGGAATTGCACGAATCATCGCATTGGTAAAAGTCGTTTTACCAGTTGACGTTCCTCCAGAAATTATAATATTTTTTTTGTAAAGAACGGCGCGCTGCAAGAAATCTTTAATGCGATTCAGCTTCAATAATTTCTCCAAAACCAAGTCATTTTTATCATGGCTTTCAGCGATCGAAGTTGAATCGAACATTCCCATTCTTTCATAATCGTCAAGACTCCACTGCATCGCCGAGGGTTTGCGAATCGAAATAACGACAGAACCTTGCTCACACGCAGGAGGAAATACGATTTGAATACGAAAACCGTTTGGCAAAGTCGCCGAAAGCAAGGGCTCTTCTTCACTTAAACGCTGCTCGGTTGACTGTGCGACGAGACGACCCAAAGATTTAAGATGTTGCAAATCGAAAGCTGGCAATTCTTCGCGAATCATATCGCCCCTCATCTCAATCCAAACTTCTTTCGGGCGATTAATAGAAACTTCGCTAACGCCATCTCTATCCATTATTTGTTTAATCGGCAACAGATATGAATCGAGAGCGGCTATACTCATTTAATTTGCAATAAATTTATTAGAATGAAAACAATACGCCGATTAAACCAACATAACCTTTATTGTCTCTTAATTGCGACTGAGAAACATTAGGCTGTTGAGCGGCTAATCCAAAATAATTCGGTTGGTTCGATTCAAACTCAAATTGAGTAATTTCAGCGTAAGGCATCAGGCCACGCGCCATTTTATAATCAACGCCGAAAGAAGTCGCTGTATATTTATTTTTCTGAAAATCACTAGACATGTGAGTTAAACTTGCCGCGAAAGGCCCAAATTCATACGCCAAACCTGCGGTGTAATATTTCGCATCGCCAAATTTTTTGATAGACTGATCATCTTTATCACAAGTTTGGTGATCAAGATCAACCGTCGGGTCATAATCGCAAGAATATATTCCGCTAGTTGGCTGAAGCGATTTACCCCAAAAACCATAAGAACCACCGATCGTAAAACCAAAATAAGTCACCATCAATCCCGCATCATAAGAAGCAAGGTTGCTTCGATTAATTCCAGTGCCACCACCAGCTGGAACAATTTTCGAACTTTCAAAAACCCCGTGCTCGCCAGTCGCAGAAAACGCGAAACCAAGATTGCTCAAATTATTGGTATAGTTAGCGCCCCAGCTCACAACGTTTTCAATGTCTCCAGAATCTTTCCCAGAAGTTGCCGCTGTCGTGCCGTTATCTCCCGTGTCTGGAACAAAGCTTGCGCCAAATTGCCAGCCATTAACTCTTGGCGTATAATAACTTATTTTTGTCGCGTCTTCCATTTGTCCAAAAGAGCCATTTTTATAGCCATAAATCGGATATGGATCGGTGTTTCTATTGAAACTTCCATAATTATTTGTTATGTTGCCAAAACCATCAATCTCATAATCATTATCTGTGATTCTGTTATAAAAACCTTTTGCATAACCGCCGTGAGCCACGGGAGATTGAGGAATCAAAATGAAGCGCGGCAATTTTATGTTATCGCAAGCTGCACCAGCCTCACCATCAGCATCAACGCCAACGCCACCAGCACAAAGCGCGCTAGCTCCAGACGGCAATTGGCTTGAGTGCGCAAACATCGGCAAATTAATATGCTGCAAATATTTTCCGTTAATCCCACCAGTGGCCCGCGCAAAGCTTGACGGCCCTACTTTCATTTTTTGGTTCACCGCGTTGTTATTGCCAAACTCAAATTTACCGATTGAAGACTCAGTAAAAATGAAACTTTTATCAGCATTAAATCCTTCATTAAGCCCATCAGTTGTAGTATCCGCCTCAAGCTCAACAATCGCGCCATATTTCAAACCCGAATCTGAAATCGCGCCAACTTTAATGTAAATTTCTGAGTCATTGGCGAAAGTTGAATATCTTGAAAAGCGATTTTGCGTGCCCGCGTGAGCAGAGTCAACTTGGCCATTATCCTCTAAAACCGCATCAGGAAGGCGTGGATCAGAATAAGCGCCTTCTTGCTTTCTAACCGATCCATTAAAATTAATGAAACCACCAACAGCGACAATTGGCGTATTTGGCTTGCTAAAAAGCTCATTTGGAATATTTTGCGCAAAGGCTTCGCTTGCGGCAAAAGCAATTGAAAAAACCTGTAAAAACAATATTTTCTTCATCGTTAAAAAATTCTAGTTAAAAACTTATCAAAGCCAAATATATCGGGATAACCAAATGTTATCAAAGCAATTTATTCTTTCAATATAAAACAAAAAATAATATTATATAATAATCACAATTTTTTTTCAAATTAACAAGGGTTTTTTCTATTTTTTATGGTTTATCTTCCGCATTGGCCAATTCCAAGTAGTTTTGGCAACCAGAAACTCGATTTTGAAACTGTTTTTTTGCGCCTTTCGCAAGTATTGGCGCGCCTTGATAATCCTCACAAAAAATTACCACCAACAATTCATGTGACTGGAACAAACGGCAAAGGCTCAACTTGCGCCTTTCTTGCAGAAATTCTACGTCAAAGCAACCTTAAAGTCGACCTTTACACCTCGCCTCATTTACACAATTGCAACGAAAGAATCGTTATAAATGACAGCGCAATTTCTGATTCTTATCTTTATGAGATATTAGAAGAAACCAGAATTGCCGCGGCTAACACGCCATTAACTTTTTTCGAGAGTTTCACAATCGCAACATTTCTTGCGCTGTCTCGATCAAATTCTGACATTTGCATAATCGAAACCGGAATGGGCGCGCGAATTGACGCCACGAACATAATCGAGAAAAAAATTTCCACAATAATAACGCCAATTTCCTTCGATCACGAACAATATTTAGGCGAAACAATCGAAAAAATTGCCTTCGAAAAATCATTTATAATAAGACCAGAAACGCCACTTATTATTGCGCCACAACCATCTCAAGCACAAAAAATTATCGAATTATTTGCGCGCGATCAAAATGCAAAAATGATTCGCTATGACCGCGAATTCGAAATATTTTTAGATGAAGAAAATAATTCTTTCGATTTTAAAACGTCAAATCTCGAATTTCTCAACTTGCCAAAACCATCTCTACGCGGCCAACATCAATATATAAACGCTGCAACAGCAATTGCTTGCGCCACAAATTTGCCACTAAAAATTAACGAAAATGCAATAAAAAAAGCACTTGAAAAAACTTTTTGGCCAAGCCGAATTGAAAAAGTTGAAAATAATTTGGTTAATTTTTTTACCCCGCAAAGCGAAATTTATATTGATGGCGCGCACAATGTTTCAGGCGCTTTTGCCTTGGCAAAATGGATTGTTGAAGAAAAAAACAATGACAAAAATAACTCAGTTACTAAAAAAAATTTTATCATTGCCGGATTTTCAAAAAATAAATGTCGAGAAAATTTCTTGCTAAATTTTAGAAATATCGCCGACGAAATAATTGCCATACGAGTTGACGGAGAGCCGAATCCCGAAGATTCTCAAATAATTTGCGAGATTGGAAAAAAATGCGAGATAAAAATAAATCCACAAAATGATTTGCTTGACGCGATTTATTATTTATCGAAAACAGCGGGGAATAATCCGGCAAGAATAATAATTTGCGGCTCTCTACATTTGGCTCGCGATGTTAGGAAATTTGGAAAAATAAAATTAAATAATTAATTTTTTCGAACAAGAATTTTTAGAAAAACTATACCAACCGGTCTGTATAATTTTAAAACAATTCACCAAAACCCTCGCCAATTAAAATCTCTATTTCTAAACCATAAATTTAATCGGCCCACGAGATTGACCATGAATGAACTGATCGAGATATTCGTTGCCCGAAGAATACATATCTTTCACGCCACCAAACCAAATAATTTTTCCTTCATAAAGCATCGCAATTTTATCAGCAATTTTTTGCGCCGAATGCATATCGTGAGTGATTGTGATTGTTGTAGCGCCAAGCTCTTTGCTGTTAGAAATAATCAAGTCGTTAATCACGTCAGCCATGATTGGGTCAAGTCCTGTCGTTGGCTCATCGAAAAAAATAATTTCAGGATTAGCAGCAACAGCTCGCGCCAGAGAAGCCCTCTTCTGCATTCCTCCCGACAATTCAGACGGATATAAATTTGCAACATCTTCGCTTAAACCAACAGCGCGTAGCTTTTTCAGCGCAATTTCTCGCGCATCTTTTTTGCTCATTTTATTCGAGTTGAGAAGTCGAAAGGCAACATTTTCCCAAATTGGAAGCGAGTCGAACAAGGCTCCGCCCTGAAATAAAAAGCCGAATTTTTCCATTAAATTATCGCGGTTTTTTTGAGATATTTCAGACACTTCTTCACCATCAACTTTTATACTTCCAGAACTCGGATTTATAAGAGACGCAATCGTTTTTATCAACACCGATTTTCCACTTCCCGATCCACCTAAAATCACTAATGATTCGCCCTGTTTAACATAAAAATCAATGCCTTTCAAGACCTCTTTTGAGCCAAAATTCTTCTTAAGATTTCTTACCGAAATTTTACTTTCTGACATAAATTTACTTTAGTTTTTCATCAATTGCTTTTTTGATGGTTTTATAGTCAACAAA
>CAMCFD010000029.1 GCA_945874115.1 Rickettsia typhi
TGCGGTTAAAATCAATAAAAATAATGGCAATATATTTTGTTTTTGCATTTGGGTTTTTGAAAAAATTAATACAAATTATAAAAAAGTTATAGCAAATTAAATGCGAATACAAGGTTATTTTTAAAAATGTAGGAGGTTTAAGATTGTGATTTTAAAGCTGTTTTTAAGGGTTATGAAATTAATTTTCTAATTCTTTAATTTTTTAGTTTTAGCGTATAAAATTGCGCCACAAAATATTAAAATGCAATAATAAATTGAGATTACCATTGATTTATTAAGAAAAAGCTTGTTATATAGGTAAAATTATGATATAATGAAGAGTAATATAACTTTTAATTTATAAGCGAAAAATATGTCAAGACCACAAGAAGCTTCAGAAATAAGCGCGGCTGTAACGGAAAATCTGGAAGCGGCAAGGCCTGTAGATCCATTATATGAAGCTCCGGGGACATATGATTTGGATGATGGGATTGTTGGTGCTCAAGAAAATAAAGAAGGATTAGAAGATGGTGGATATGCGTCGGCCGATGAATTAGATAAAATTAGTGCTGAACCTAACTACGCAAGTCTTCAAGGTCCTTACACAAGAGACCCAGAGGCGCAGGGACAGGTGAAGCCTGACAGCGGATATGTGACATCAGCTGAAGCTCGCGCTGGAATTCGCGCCGAATCTCCTTATTCTCTTCTTGATGGCACTCAAAGAAAAGACCCAGAGGCGGAACTCGACAGCGGATATGTGTCGACGAACACCGACGAATCATTTGGAGCAGCACCTGATTATGAGGTTCCGCAGGCTCTCAATCTTGGTGGTGGTTTAGAGAGAGAAAGTAGTTCTGATGAGTTATATGAAGATCCTGATCGCGAAATTCAAGCTGACGAAGCGAGCATTGGTGGCGTTGGTGGTGAAAGTGGGACCGACGAAGATATTTATAGTGACGTAAGAAAAGATGGTGTTCCTAGGGAGGGCCTAGCGTCGCAAAGTTCAGCAGAGTCGGCGCCAGCTCAAACTGTTGTTGGTAGACCGAGGGCTTTGACTCCGCCAGAAATGGAGGCTGCGCGAACTGCGCAAGAACAGAGTAAGGTTTCGGCCGCAGCCGAAGAAGGAAAAGGGGTTTTGAACCCTTTGAGTAAGTCTGTGGCGCAAAATACTGCTGTGAATTTGGATCGCAGACGAGCTGTCGAGAGTCAATTTGAAAGACTTGGCGACAATATTCAGCAAGAGATGATGTCATTTTTTGAACAAGGTGTCGTCGCAGATGATGGATCGGACAGCTTAACTAGTGCTTTTTTTAATCTTGGTAAAGAGGCTCTTTCTGACACAAAGGATAAAAACCCACTTGAAACTGTTGGTAAAATATTTGGCGCATTTAAAGAAAGTGGCAAAGAAGTGTCAAGTCAACTTGTTAAGCCCAAAGAAGGCGAGGCCGGTTTAGAGGATTCTGAGAGATATTCGGGATTTTTAAATGAGGCTTCAAAACTTAGTGGTGCTGTTGGCAAGAAGTCTGGCTCGATGTTTCAGGATTATCAGAAGAAAATTAGTCAGGGATTTGTAGAAGCTTTATCAGCCGGTGATCAAGATCGGGTCGAAGAAGGGCAGGGAGTGGGACAGGGTCAAGAAGGTGGCGCCAAAAAAGAGGAAGGAAAAGGTCGAAGCAAAGGTGATTCTAAAAAGGGCGACGCAAGCAATGATGATAAAAAATATGAAGCCATAGGAGAAGTCGCTAAGGCTGCGGCTAGTGCTGCTGCAGTAATTGCTCTTGCTCTTTCGGGAATGATATTTCTTGCAGCTATCGTTGCGATTGCGATGTTGGTTTATAATATGAGCAAGGATAAAGACAAGAGTAAGGGTGGAGAGAGAGGTCAAGGCGGCGGCAGAATTGAGAATCTGCTCGATGATGTTGAGGAGCAAGGCTTAAGCCCAAAAGGGCGTCAGCGATTAGGAGGGGCGATTGAATCAGTAGGAAATGCAATTGGGGGACTTTTTAGTGGTAAAGATGATGGTAAAGAGGCTGGTCAAGAGTCAGTCGGTCAGGGTGGTCAAGGAGTTGGTGCTCAAAGGACTGGTGGTTCTTTAGAAGAGGGCATGGGAAATGCAGAAGACGCTAGCCCTCAAAATGACACGGTTCAGCTTGCATTAAATGATCTTGAGAAAATCTCGGCTCAACTTGAGGCGGCTAAATCTAATCTTCAGGCGACGCAAGTTGGCTTGGGGGCTGGTGGTCAAGAACAAGATGTTGCTGCGGCGCAAGAAGTTCAGCAAGGCGTTGAGGCGCAAGCGCAAGGCGTTGAGGAAGCGCAAGAAGGTGCGGCGAGGGAAGATGGTGGCGCGTCTGCGGCGCAGAATAGCGAGGGTCAGGAAAGTGTCGCGCAAGATTCTGCGGAGGTTGAGGCGGAAGCGTCGGCGACAGAAAATGACGAGCAGAAAACTTGGGTTCAGAGAGTTGCGAGTCGTTCCGGTTCTGTTAAGGCTAAATCAGGTGCTACTGCTGCTCAAGACGCTGATGTAGATCTCGATGGAGGAAGGGTTAATTAAACTTAACCGTCAATCGAAGAAAATTCAAGGCGCCGATGTTTTATTGTCGGCGCTTTTTTTTGCGCAAAATTTACAGTTTTTCTTTCTTGTCTTGTTATACAATTTTTCACTTCTAATTACCCTTTTAGGTAAAATAATTTCGTGGATAAAATTTCAAAGAAAAATCAGTCATATCGGGCGATGTGGGTAATTTTATTTGAAATTTTAGACCGAAATTATGAAGTATAAATTGGTAATTAGGAGTGGGAAATGGCATAACATTTTCATAGTAAAAAATATCGGAATATTATTTTGCGCAATTTTATTGAAAAATAAGAAAAAAGATGATTCAGTTTTGTTAATGGGTGTCTACATCTTGAAATATTTCAGTCGAAAATTATTTCGAAATCCTAAATCCTAAAACTCGGTCGCGTCCTGCCAAATCTTGCTTATGACAATCGAGATAAAAACCGTTTTCTTCAAAAATTTCACAAACTTCATCTTTTTGGTCAAAACCGATTTCAAGAATTAAAATCGAATTTTCCTTCAAAAAAAGTGGCGCGTTAATGGCGATTTCTCGATAAAAATCAAGCCCGTCAAGGCCGCCGTCAAGTGCGCCTCTAGGCTCAAAAATTCGAACTTCATCTTGCAGATCTTCAATTTCTTGCGACTTTATATATGGCGGATTTGAAATTATGACATCGAATTTCTCGTTTTTTGAGGCGGCGCTAAATAAATTTGATTCGCGAATTTCGAAGCGATTTTTAAGCTCGTGTGTCTTGATATTTTTGGCGCAAATTTCTAGCGCATCTTGACTTATGTCAAAACCAAGAGCCTGACAATTTTTAGCATTCTTTAAAATAGAAATCGTTAAACAGCCGCTTCCGACGCCAATTTCAAGTATTTTTATTTCGCCGCCTAAAAACATTTCGTCGATTTTTTTAAGCGCCAACTCGACCAAATGTTCAGAATCAGGGCGCGGATCGAGAACGTTTTTGTCGACGAAAAAATCAAGGCCAAAAAATTCGCGATTATTAATTATGTGAGAAATTGGTTCTTTGTGACAGCGCCTTGCGATAAGATGTTTCAGCGAATTAAATTGGCTTTCGCTTAACTCAAGATTTTCGTCAAAAATTATCTGTTCTTTAGAAAAAGAGGTGAGGTGAGTTAATAAAATTGTGGCTTCAAGAAAAGGATTTTCAATTCCGCACTCGCGCAATTCTAGTTTAGCAAAATTGAAAGCTTGAGAAATTTTCATCAAAAATTAAAACTTGCCAGCGATTTCGCGCAAAGGCGTTTCGTTAATGATGAAATCAAGATTTTTTTCGCGCCTCATGTCGAAAACCGCTATATCTTCTTGACTTAGCGCATTTTTCGTAGAAATTTCTGAAGTAACGGTTTTAAGATTTAGTGTGATTTTCTTCAAGAAATCTTTATAAGCATCTTGTGAAATGTCCGATTTATAAGAGGCGTCAAGTGAGCCAAGTTTCGAAAGATTATCATCGGCGATTTTTTCAAGATTTTTCTCTAAATAAGAAATTAATTTTGAAGCATTCTCAATTTTAACCGTTGAAAAGCCCGAAGGAGTAACGTCATCCTGAAAATAATCAACCTGACCGTTGATAGAAATTTTATAATTTTCGTTCGATAGCTCAACGTTATTAATTTTAAATGTTTTGTTATATTGAGTTTCTACCGCCTGAATTTGTGCAGGGTTTATTGGGGTTGGAAGTTGCTGATTATCGATGTTGCTTGGAGTTAAAACATATTCAATATCGATTGTAATGTTATTTTTAACCACCGTTTTAGTTTCCTCGGCTAATAATGCATTAATTTCTTGCGAAGGATCGGTTTTTGCTGCTTCTGCTTCGGCGGCGATTTGTTCTGTTAGTGTTGGCGTCGGTTGTAAAGCTGTGGCTGTGGCGGGTGCGTTTTGAGCGACTGTCGCAACAGGGACAGAATTAGTGTTTGCGATAATTTTCGCTGCTTCGGCTGTTGCGACATTGTCTTGAGAAGACGCAATTGGTGCCGCAATATTGTCGACAGCGGCGCTGTTATTCGCGATTGAGAATTGGTCTGCGCCAAAATTTGTAGCATTGCTTCCAAGAATGACTTCGCCGGTTTTTATGCCGTCGATAATTTTTTTCTCAAGAACGTTTTGATAAATATTGATGATGTCAAAACCTTCAATTTCTTTGATCGCGACATTTACTTTTGAAGTTATGTGTTCGTTATCATTTATTGTTGATTTAAAATCTATACTTGATGAAGATGCTCTGTAAACAAGATTTTTGTTGGCGTCAAAAATTCTATATCCCGCGTCGTTGTAAGAAAAGTTAGAAATTCTGTCGTCAAGAAAAGAAAGCTTTATTGTTGGTTTTTGCGAAAAATCAACATTGTTAATTTGATTTTTTTCGTCAAAAGTCATGACGTCACCAATTAAATCAATTTCGAAATCATTTTTAAAAATTGATGATCCAGCTTCAACTTTTTTTAAAACAACTTTATTTTTTCCTAAAACTGGGCTTGGAATTGAAAATTTTAAGTCATTAATCGTGACTTTTTGAATGAACGGATAGCCTGAAATGTCGAAAGATCCAATTGAAATATTCGCAGAATTGGCTGCTGTAAAATTATTTATGTGCTTTTCAAGTTGCCCTGCCTTAAAGAACCAAAACACGCTGTGCGCGAGGGTTATGATGATGAGAACAGCCAAGAATTTCAATAAAATATTTTTAGCCATAATTTATTTTTTTGTGCCATTTTTAAATGGCTGATTATTTTAAAAATTTAGCGCCAAACTACAATTTAAAACTATCCAATCGAAACATTGCGGGTTTCGCTAGGAACTTTAACCGTAAATCCGTCTAATTCTTTGGTCATGATAATTTGGCAACCAAGGCGAGAAGTTGGTGTTAAGCCAAACGCTAAGTCAAGCATGTCTTCTTCGTCTTCACTTGCGTCTTCGAGTTTTCCATAATATTTTTCGTCAACAATAACGTGACAAGTCGAGCAAGCAAGAGAGCCTTCGCAAGCGCCTTCTAAATCGATGTTGTTATTGTGAGCGGCCTCAAGAACTGTGGTGCCAACTGGCACTTGAAATTCTTTTGATTCGCCTTTTTCGATAAAAATGATTTTTACAGTTTCTGTCATAAATAAAAAATTAAATATATTTAGATTATTAATCAACTAATTTTAAATTAAAAGAAAAAAATTAGCAATAATTAATTTTTTCTATATGTCTCAAAACCCTTGATAACAGAAGCTGTTTTGCGGTTTTTATTAAAAAATTAAAATTTTTTAATAAAATATCAATAAATTATCCTCGAATAATTTGTTAATATTTTATGTTATTTGTCGGCCCAACTTCTTTGGTTCAATATGCACTCTTGCAATTGTGAAGAGTCGGCGCGAGAGGGATCTGTGGCTGTAGGTGAGGCTGTTTTTTTTGCCGCGGATTCTTGCTGTTGTGCCACAATTTATGCGAGAAGAATTGTCGTGATTTGAGGTGTGTTATTTTGGTAAGAAAAAGTTAATTCAAGATGCTAAAAATTAACCGAAACTTCAATCGGAACATGATCTGACGGCTGAGTTTTTGTGCGATAATCAACGTGAATTTTTGCATCTTCAATCGTGTGTTTTAAGCGCGAATTCGCCCAAATGTGGTCAAGTCTTCTTCCGCGATTAGACTTCATTGGGTCAAGCCCGCGATAGCTCCACCAGCTATAAAGTTTTTGCGATTCATTGACGAACATGCGATGACAATCAACAAAATCGCCGTCAGCTTTAAGCGCATTTAATTTCTCGACCTCAAGCGGCGTATGAGAAACAACCTTCAACAATTGCTTATGCGACCAAACGTCGTGTTCAAGCGGCGCGATGTTGAAATCGCCCAAAATCACAATATTTTCTTCGCGTTTTGGCGCAAAATAATCGCGCATAAAATCAACAAATTTCAGCTTGTGATCAAATTTGTCGTTAAGCGCCACATCAGCAATATCGCCACCAGCCGGCACATAAAAATTATGAATTTCAACATCGCCAACTTTCGTTTCAATTGTTGCGCAAATATGACGTTTATGTTTATAATCACAAACGTCAATCGCATCAACTTTTTTCAGCGGAAAACGCGAAATTATCGCAACACCATTATAAGATTTTTCGCCGCAAAACTCAACAAAATCATAGCCCAAAGCTCTCACCGCAAGAATTGGAAAAAGCGAATCCTCAACTTTAATTTCCTGCAAACAAATCACGTCCGGATTATTTTGTTTCACAAATTCGGCAAGCAAGGGCAGGCGAAGGCGCAGAGAATTTATGTTCCACGATACTATTTTCATTTAGGCTCCTCGCGCGGTTTCTGCGGTGTGCGAGGACTTAATCGCCTCAACATGAGATTTGTTTTCATGATTATGAGGATGTCTTTTTTCTTCATCTTGCGCGTGATGTTCGTGATAATTAGTTTGTGTGGCGACATTTGGCCTTTGTGCGTTGAGCGGCTTTTCAATATCGTGTCCATCTAAAGAAATTCCGCGTCCTTTTCCATCATTTTCTTTTAAACTTGCCGTCGAATTTCTTCTCTCAAGCGTCGCCTTATGTCGCGTTTCTGCCGCCGAAATTCCCGCTTCTGTTGCTGCGCCAAGTAAGCCACCGACAATCACTCCTCCAACTGGCGTTAAAATCGCTCCCGAAACTGTCGCCGCTAAACCCGACGCCCCTCGAACCAAGGCTGGATGGTCACTCACAAATTCTGCCGCGCGGTCGATAATTCTGTCAAAAAGTCCGCGACCTTCTTCCGGAGGCGTTATATCGACATTTTCTGCGGTTATTTTTTCATCTTTTGGCGCCATTTTTTCCTTAATTTATTTTTACAAAGTGGAGTGAATAATTTGTAATATCTTATTTATTTTTAGAAATAATTTATAATTCCTAAAAAATGCTATTCCATTTTTTGTCTCTATTAATCTTGATAATTCTTCTCTAGAGTCATTCCTGCGAAAGCACTAATCTTAAGCGCAAAACCTAAATTTCTGTTTTTGCCGAAATGAAAAAATCAGTCTTGCTTCCAGAACTACAATCAACTATTTCACTTCAAGCCTAGGGAAAATCGCCTTCGGTTCGCCAATTTTATGGCCCGCCTTCAAAGCACATTTTTCACTCATTTCTTCAAATATATCATATTTTTCAACAGTTTGCAAGATATTTTGAATTCTCAGAGTCAAATTCGGCAAAAATGGTCGCAAACAAAGTGAAATCAGGCGCAAACATTCGGCAACAATTGACAAAACTTGATTCATCTCGACAATTTTTCCATCTTTTTTCATGCTCCACGGCGCTTTGTCATTGATAAATTGGTTGCATAAAGATGAAAAAGCAATCACTTCACCAATTGCTTGATCATAAGAAAATTGGCTCATTTTCGCGCTAAATTTTTGCTGCAATTCATAACCTTTTTTTAATAAACCGCCATCGTCAAAGCCTTCAATATCAACGATTTCGCCATTATTGTTTTTATAAATCATCGACAAACTTCTTTGCGCTAAATTTCCAATATTATTTGCAAGTTCGGCGTTAATTCGCGTGATGATATTGGCGCGGATATAATCGCCGTCATTGCCAAACGGAACCTCGCGCATCAAGAAATATTTGAAATAATCTAGAGCCTGTTCATCATCACAGCCAAGAGTCTTCAGCCATTCAATTTCTTTAAGCGGATCAATAACATTTCCCACCGATTTCGAGATTTTCTGCCCTTCATTTGTCCACCAACCATGCGCAAAAACTGTGTGTGGAAGCGGCAAATCGGCCGCCATCAAAAACGCGGGCCAATAAACGGCATGAAAGCGCAAAATGTCTTTGCCAACAACGTGAACTGGCGATGAAAATGTGTTGCACCAAAAATCTTGATAAAGTTGCGAATTCTCGTCAGGAAAACCAAGCGCCGAGATATAATTCGTCAGCGCATCAAGCCAAACATACATTATATGCGGCTTTTGCGAAGTCGCCGCCGCGCTTGTTTCAACTGGAATCGGCACACCCCAAGAAAAACTATTTCTTGAAATAGACAAATCTTTCAATCCACCTTTCACAAACGACAAAACTTCGTTCATTTTGCCTGCGGGCTGAACAAAATCGGGTGCTGCGTCATAAAGCATCAATAATTTATCTTGAAAGGCTGATAGTTTGAAAAAATAACTTTCTTGTTTTTCCCAAACCACTTCCGCGCCAGTTGGAGCCTTGCCATCAACCAATTCATCTGGCGCATAAAACGCCTCATCGCGCACAGCATACCAGCCTTCATAAACACCTTTATAAATAAAACCATTTTGCTCAAGCCTCTTCCACACTGCTTGCGCGCAAATTTTATGGCGTTCTTCAGTCGTTCTGATAAAATCGTCATTTGAAAGTTGCAAAATTTGCGTTAATTCGCGAAACTTTTGCGAAACTTGGTCGCAAAACTCAAGTGGCTCTATTTCGCGCGCAATTGCTGACTTTTCAACTTTTTGTCCGTGTTCGTCCGTTCCCGTTAAAAAACGCACATTGAGTTTTTCAAGTCTTCTGAAGCGCGCCATAACGTCGCACGCAATTGAAGTATAAGCGTGGCCAATGTGTGGAACGTCGTTAACGTAATAAATCGGCGAAGTTATGTAAAAATTTTTGGTCATTTGTGTTTTATCGAATTTTTTCTTCCAAATTTAGTGCGCTTACAAAATGAATTGGGGCGAGGGCTCTAAACTTTACTTCCTAACTTTGCCCTTGACGATTAAGCTTTTTTAAACTAAAATATGTTAATTGTAGTTAATTTTATATAAATTTTTCTTTATAATCAACAAAAATGTCTTTTGACCATAAATTCAACGCTATTGTCAACAACTTCAACGAGCTTGAAAAAAAAATGCTTGACCCGTCTGCGCTTGGACAAGGCTATGCGAAAGTTTCAAAAGAACACTCAGATTTAACGCCGATTGTCGCTTTAATTCACGAATATCAAAAGGCGCAAAAAGAACTCAAAGAAATCGAAGAATCGCTGCCCACAACCTCTGACAAAGAAATGAAAGAGATGATGGAGGAAGAAAAACTATCGCTTGAAAAACAACTTCCCGAGATTGAAAAAAATCTTAAAGTTGCGCTTTTGCCAAAAGACGAAGCTGACGAAAAAAACGCAATTTTAGAAGTTCGCGCCGGCACTGGCGGCGAAGAAGCGGCGCTTTTTGCTTACAAACTTTTCGCGATGTATCAAAAATACGCCGAAAAAAACCGCTGGAAATTCGAAATTCTCGAAATTCACGACACTGGTCTTGGTGGCTATAAAGAAGCGTCGGCGGCGATTTCTGGCAAAAACGTTTTCGCAAAACTCAAATTTGAATCGGGCGTTCACCGCGTTCAGCGTGTTCCTGAAACTGAAAGCTCTGGCCGTGTACACACCTCGGCTGCCACAGTTGCCGTGCTTCCCGAAGCCGAAGAAGTTGACATAAAAATCGAAGAAAAAGATTTACGCATTGACGTTTTCCGCTCATCTGGCCCGGGCGGACAATCGGTCAACACTACAGATTCAGCAGTTCGAATCACACACATTCCTACTGGAGTTGTCGTTTCAATGCAAGACGAGAAATCGCAAATAAAAAATCGCGAGAAAGCAATGAAAGTTCTGCGCTCTAGAATCTACGAAGCCGAACGCGACAGACGCGACAAAGAAATGGCCGCCAATCGCAAAAGCCAAGTTGGTTCTGGCGACAGAAGTGAACGCATTCGAACTTACAACTTCCCCCAAAGCCGCGTTACTGACCATCGCATCAACCTTACATCTTATCGTATTGACGATATTTTGCTCGGTGAATTAGACGAATTCGTCAACGCTCTTCACGCCGAAGATCAAGCGCAAAAATTGTCACAAATCGATTAATATGACGCTTATTGATAATAATTCAAGCGCCATTGAAACCGAAAGAAACCTCAAAGATTCGGCTTTCTCAAAAGTCGTCAAGATTGCCTTGGTTCTTAATTTTGCTATGTTTTTCGTTGAGCTTTTTTGCGGAATTTATGCTGATTCTCTGGCTTTAATCACCGATTCCTTCGATTTTTTAGGAGATTCGCTAAATTATTTAATCGCGATTTACGTCTTGAAAAAATCACCAAAAATCCAATCTTATTCCGCAATAATAAAAGCATCATCAATGCTTCTATTTGGCCTTTATATAAGCTTTAGTGTGGTGCACAAAGCGCTGACAATTCAAATTTTGCCGCAATCAAATATGATGATTGCAATAGCGTTTCTGGCGCTTTTGGTTAACTTAGGAGTAAGTGTTTTGCTTTTCAAATTTCGCAATGGCTCAAGCAATCAAAAATCGGTTTGGCTTTGCAGCAGAAACGACGCTATCAATAATTTATTGGTAATAATCGCCGGTTTTTTAATCGCTTATTTTTCGCAGCAATGGCCCGATTTATTGGTCGCAGGAATCATGGCTCTTCTGGCAATTTTTTCTTCAGTGTCAATTTTTAGAGCGGCAAAAAATGAACTTAAGCATAATTAAAACTTGCCGAATCGATTGTTAAATCCGCCGCCCATTTGGCCACCAAGCTGATTTTTTATTTCCTCATTTTGCATCATTTCTGCAATCGCATTTTTATCGATTTTGCCAAATTTCTGCATCATTTTATGCATTTGCTTATATTTTTTAAGCAGGCGATTAACCTCTTGAATCGTGCTTCCGGCGCCTGTTGCGATTCTTCTTTTTCGCGACGAATTTAAAATATCGGGTTTTTTGCGCTCCTTTTTCGTCATCGACAAAATCAGTGCTTCTTGCAATTTAATTTCGCTTTCGGCGTTATCTAATTTGCCGAGCTGCTCTTTAATTTTTCCCATTCCGGGCAAGAATTTTACGATTGACGCCATTCCGCCCATCTTCTTCATATTCCTGATTTGCGACAATAAATCTTCAAGGTCAAATTCACCTTTTTCCATCTTTTTTTGCGCCTTCAACATTTCTTTTTCATCAAAAACTTCTTGCGCTTTTTCAACCAAAGAAACCACGTCGCCCATGCCAATTATGCGTGAAGAAATGCGTTTTGGGTCGAATTCTTCTAAGTCGCCAATATTTTCACCAACGCCGATAAATTTTATCGCACAACCAGTCGAAGCCCGCATCGTAAGCGCCACGCCGCCACGAGAATCGCCGTCAAGTCTACTTAAAATCACGCCCGTTAAATCAAGTTTTTCATTGAAAATTTTCGCAACATTAATCGCATCTTGACCAATCATCGAGTCAACAACCAAAAGGATTTCCGTCGGATTTACCAATTTCTTAATCTCGATTAATTCCTCCATCAATTCTTCATTAATCGCCGTGCGCCCAGCAGTGTCAAGCATCAAAACGTCATGCCCAAAATCTTTCGCCTGTTTAAGAGCGCGCCTTGTACTTTCAAGCGGCTTTTCATTTTTTATTTCAAGTGCATCAACCTGAACTTTTTTCGCCAAAATTTCCAACTGCTCTTTCGCCGCTGGTCTGTAAGCGTCGAGCGATGCTAATAAAATTTTCTTGTTATTTTTATTCTTGAATCGAAGTGCTAATTTTCCCGCCGTCGTAGTTTTTCCTGCGCCTTGAAGCCCAACCAACATTATCACCGCGGGCGGTTGAACATTAAAATTCACCTCCGATTTTTCGCTACCAAGAAGTTTCACCAATTCGTCATTGACAATTTTGACGATCATTTGACCCGCAGAAACGCTTTTCACAACTTGCTGTCCAACAGCTTCTTGCTTGACTTTGTCGATAAAATCTTTCGCAACCGCAAGCGACACATCAGCTTCCAAAAGCGCAACACGGATTTCGCGCATCGCCAAATTTAAATCATCATCGCTGATAAATTTTTTCCCCACTAAAGAGTCAAAAACTTTTCCGATATTTTTTGTGATATTTTCAAGCATATATTTTTTTAAATGGAGCGATAATTATGGTCAAATCTTGCTTCACACTATAAAATTTTTGTGAGAAAAAGTCAAGGTTTTGGCGCTAGACGCCGATAGATAATTAACGCGGCCCTATATTTCGCCGCTATTGGCTGCCTATTTTTTGACAAAATTACCTCAAAAATATCTCGATATTATGCCAAATAAACTATCTATACCTCATTTTACAGAGTATTTTTGAGTGAATTTTTACCAAAAAGACGAGGGAAAATCGAAGTCATAAATAGTTTATTTGGCATGGTCGCAATTTTGTCAAAAAGCGCTAAAAATATAACAAAATCTGAGATTGGCTGAATTGTTAATGGTGTTTAGAAAAGTCTATTTTTGAGGAAATTAACGGAATTTGTCGAGCGAATCACACAAGTCTGCAAAAATAAAAACTCTTACAGACTTGTGTTTTTAAAGTGTAAATTATTCAGCAATTTCAGATCCTGCGAAGAAAAACGCAATTTCGTTTTTCGCATTTTCCAAGCTGTCAGAACCGTGAACAGAATTGGCTTCGATTGACTCAGCAAAATCTTTGCGAATCGTTCCAGCAGCAGCATCCTTAGGGTTTGTAGCTCCCATAATTTCGCGATTTTTCAAAACTGCATTTTCGCCTTTCAAAACTTGCACAACAACTGGTCCAGAAATCATGAATTTTACCAAATCAGCGTAAAAAGGGCGCGCTTTGTGAACTTCATAAAATTTTTCCGCCATTTCTTTGCTTAAACGCAATCTTTTTTGCGCAACAATTTGAAGGCCAGATTTTTCGAAATAGCTATTGACCAAGCCAGTCAAATTGCGTCTTGTCGCGTCAGGTTTAATAATCGATAAAGTATATTCAGTCGTCATAAAAATAATGTTAAGTTAATACCAAAACTTTGATTATAACATAAATTTTTGCCCTTGTCAAGAAAAATTGCTGAAATTGACCTAAACATCTAGATATTTGCGTGGTTGCAATAGTGATTTTTGCAATTGAAAAACCTTGAGACGAGGGCATTTTGCGCTTCAGACTTAGTTTAAAAATATTTTTCAACGCGCGTCATCGAAACGACATCTCAAAACAACTTGTGCCAAAAATAAAATCTTGATATTTGTTAAAATTTATACTAGAATTGGAGTATTATATCATTTAACCTTAAAATTAGCGTTCATGCTTCATATTTTTTGGTCTGAAATTTAAAAGAAAAACTTTTTGTATATTTTTATTTGGGTGGCTTTTTTTAAATTTATCCCCAAAAATATTTCGCCCAAAATTCTTAATTTTAAGGATGTTAATTGTTGGAATTTGATAAAAATATAAAAATTATGGAAAAATTAATCTCGTTTGACGAGCTTTTGGGCGTTATCAATAAAAAAATCGCCGCTAAAGAAAACGATTCATATAGCTATTTAATTGCCTCTCAAGGCGTTGAAAAAATGGCGCGAAAAATTGGCGAAGAAGCCGTAGAAGTTCTTATCGCGTCTTTTGTCGACGAGAAAAAGAATGACAAAAAATCTCGCGAAGAATTAGTTGGAGAAATTTGCGATTTATTCTTTCACACCCTGATTTTAATGGGCTCTAAAGGAATAAAAATGGAAGAAATTTTGCAAGAATTAACAAAGCGCAATAATAAAAAGAAATAAAATGATGCAAGAAAATCCTCAAATAACATTGTCGCAATCAGCAATAGAGAGAATTTTAGAGATTATTTCTAAGCCAGAAAATTCTGCAAAGTTTTTGCGCATCGGCGTTTCAAGTGGTGGTTGCAGCGGCTTTCAATATTTATTTAATTTAGACGATAAATTAAACGAAGACGACATAAAATTATGCGAAAAAAATTCTCAAATTTTGGCAATCACTGACGAGTCGGCGGTGCCTTTTTTAAGCGGTTGCGTCGTTGATTTTATTAAAGATTTAGGTTCGTCTTATTTTAAAGTTTCTAATCCGAATGCTAGGGCCAGTTGTGGTTGTGGCTCGTCATTTTCGGTTTAATTTTATTGGTTTTTTGCAACAAAAATAAATTATAATTATGGTTTCTTTTCAAGAAATAATTTTCAGATTACAAAAATTCTGGGCGAACCAAGGCTGCATAATCCTACAGCCAATTGACATTGAAGTTGGAGCGGGAACTTTGCATCCAGCAACGGCGCTAAAAGCCTTGGGCAGCAAGCCATGGAAAGTTGCCTATGCACAACCTTGCCGCAGGCCAACTGACGGGCGTTATGGGCAAAACCCGAATCGCTTAAGTCATTATTATCAATTTCAGGTTTTGCTTAAACCGGCGCCGCAAAATATTCGCGAATTATATCTTGAAAGTCTAGAGCTTATTGGTCTTGATATAAAAAACAATGATGTGCGTTTCGTCGAAGATGACTGGGAAAATCCTACAATTGGTGCCGCTGGCCTTGGTTTTGAAGTGTGGTTTAATGGCATGGAAATCTCGCAATTTACTTATATGCAACAAGTTGGTGGCATTGATTGCAAGCTGGTTTCTGGCGAAATAACTTATGGTTTAGAGCGTATCGCGATGCACATTCAAAATGTTGATAGCGTATTCGACATTGATTTTAATGGCGCCGCGGGTGATCAAAAAATTAAATATGGCGATATATTTTTAGAAAGCGAAAAGCAAAATTCTGCCGCGATTTTAGAATTTGCGAATAAAGAAGTTTTGTTGCAAAATTTTAAAGATTGCGAAAATCAAGCGCAAATTTTGATCGCAAAAAACTTGCCGACGCCTGCTTATGAACAAGCTCTAAAAACCAGTCATCTATTGAATTTGCTCGATGCGTCGGGGGCGATTTCTGCGACGGAAAGGGCCTCATATATTGCTCGCGTCAGAAATTTAGTGCGACAAGTGTGTGAAAATATTGAAGGTAAATAAATAAAAATATTGCCAATTATTAATTTTAACTTAATCTGTTTAGATATTATTAATTAATCAAGTTTATTTTATGATGCCAATTTTTCTTGAGAACTTATTGTCAAATTTCGGAGATTGTTTATTTTCCATATCTTGCATGCCAGAATCCACTCCTTACTTGGGATTAGTTACATCTTTATTACTTTTGTTTTTCGCCTTTCGCGGCATATCAATTATTTTTTATGTTCTAGTTTTGGCTTTTTATTTCGCACAATTCGATCTTAGTCAATTTTTCTGGACTTCTTTTTTCATTGTTTCTGCGACATTTTCAATACCGCTTTTAAGACGGTTTTTGGTTTCTGGAATAATTATTTCTTTAATCGAAAAACTAGGATTATTGCCAAAAATTTCGCAGACTGAAAAAATTGCACTAACATCAGGAAGCGTTTGGGTTGACGGCGAATTATTTTCGGGAAAACCTAATTTTAAATATATTTTATCGCAAAAATATGCAAAATTAAGCGACGAAGAAAAGCATTTTCTTGAAAATGAAGTTGAAGAAGTCTGCAGAATGTGCGTTGATTATGATGTTCAGGTGCTGCGCGATTTGCCACAAAATGTTTGGCAATATTTAAAAGATAAAAAATTCTTCGGAATGATTATTTCAAAAGAATATGGCGGACTTGGTTTTTCGGCGCTTGCGCACAGCTGTGTTGTTGAAAAATTATCATCGCGCTCGGTGGCTTTGGCGATTACGGTTATGGTTCCAAATTCACTTGGGCCCGCAGAATTATTGCTTCACTATGGCACGAATGAACAGCGCGATTATTATTTGCCGCGCCTTGCTGATGGGCGAGAACTTCCTTGTTTTGCGCTCACCGAAACGGCCGCCGGAAGTGACGCTACATCGATTATTTCAAACGGCACTTTATTTAAAGACGAAGATGGTGAAATAAAAATCAGGCTAAATTGGAAGAAGAGATATATTACTCTTGGTGCTGTTGCGACCGTGATCGGCGTGGCTTTTCAGCTTCGCGATCCTGATAAATTAATTTCAAACGTCGAAGATTTAGGAATTACTTGCGCACTTATTCCAAGCACGACAACTGGTGTGATTCAAGGCAGAAGGCATGATCCGCTTGCGACGCCATTTTTTAATTCTCCACTCAATGGTGAAAATGTTATTGTTGGTCTTGATGCGGTCATAGGTGGCCAAGCTAATGTAGGCAAGGGTTGGAAGATGTTGATGGAATCTTTAGCGGCAGGGCGCGGAATTTCTCTTCCTTCAACAAGTTCTGGCGGTATTAAATTCGTGGCTCGCACCATAAGCGCATATAGTGCAATTCGTCAACAATTTGGAACATCAATTGGCAAGTTTGAGGGTATAGAAGAAGTGCTCGCGCGCGTTGCGTCAAATTCTTATACTGTTGATGCGCTTCGAGTTTTTACTGCAAGTGCGGTTGATTTAGGCCTAAAACCCGCGGTAATCACGGCGATAGCCAAATATCACGCCACCGAAATTTTCCGCCAAACTATTAATGACGGAATGGATGTCATGGGTGGTCGCGCTATTATCAGGGGTCCGCGCAATTTGCTTGCGAATGCTTATTTTTCGGCGCCAATTTCAATCACGGTTGAAGGCGCTAATATTGTGACGCGAAGCTTAATCCATTTTGGACAAGGTGCTATTATGTGTCATCCTTACGCTTTCAAAGAGATCGAAGCTCTTGAAAAAGGCGATGTCAAGTCTTTCGATCACGCATTTTTTTCCCACATTAAACATTTGCTTCGAAATTTAACGCGCTCAATAATTCTTTCAATCACGCGCGGACAAATCGTTTGCGCGCCTTCGAAGAATAAAATTGTGAAGCGTTATTTGAAAAAAATATCATGGGCCTCCGCAACTTTTGCAACTCTCGCCGACATTGCAATGGCGCGCTTTGGCGGAAATTTAAAACGCAAAGAAAAACTCAACGGACGTTTCGGTGATATTTTATCTGCCCTTTATATTTCAGTTTGCATTATCAAAAAATTCGAAGAAAATGGCTCTAGAAAAGACGAAGAAGCAATTATTGAATACGCACTAAAAGAACAATTCATAAAAGTGCAAATTGCTTTTGACGGAATTTATCAAAACATGTTTGGCCCCGTTGCAAAAATAATTCTGGCACCTTTTATTTATTGGTCAAAAATCAATGTTTTCGCTTCTTCACCAAGTGATGATTTGGAACATAAAATTGTGAAAAATTTCATAAAAAATTCTGATTTTCGTCAAAATATTTCTGCGGGAATTTTTGTTTCAGGCGATAAAAAAGATAATCTAGGAAGATTGGAAAATGCTTTGAAGCTTTATGAATCAAGC
>CAMCFD010000030.1 GCA_945874115.1 Rickettsia typhi
ATTCTTTATTTAGAAGATGGCTCGGTCGTGACAGTTCCTGAGGAAGAATTGCCGCTTGAATTGCCACGCGACGTTGTTTTTGACGGCAATGGCAATCCACTGGCGAATCACCCAACTTGGAAACACACAACTTATAAAGGCCAGAAAGCGATTCGCGAAACTGACACTTTTGACACATTTTTTGAGAGCTCGTGGTATTTTTTACGCTATATTTCGCAACCAAACAACAAAGCTTTTGACGCTGATTTAGTCAATAAATTTATGCCCGTAGACCAATATATTGGCGGCGTTGAACATGCGGTTTTACATTTGCTTTATGCGCGATTTTTTGTAAAGGCCTTAAAAAAATGTGGTTATTTGAATTTTGATGAACCTTTCAAAAACCTTCTGACACAAGGGATGGTGTGTCATCAAAGTTTTAAAGATAAAGACGGAAAATGGGTTTTCGCAAATGAAGTTGTCGAGGTTGAAAAAGGCAAATTTATTCACGAAAAAACCCGCGAAGAAGTTTTTGGCGGAAGAAGTGAAAAAATGAGCAAGTCGAAGAAAAACGTGGTCGAACCGTCGCGAATTATTGATTCTTATGGCGCTGACACTGCGCGACTTTTTATGCTTTCAGACAGTCCGGCGAATCGCGATTTAGAATGGTCTGACGCCGGAATTGACGGCGCTTGGAAATATGTCAATCGCTTGTGGCGCTTGGTTTGCGGGTTTGGTGATTTAAACATCGCGGCGCAAAAAAATCAAGAGCTTTCGGCCGAAGAAAATTCACACGAAATCACAAGGCTCACTCACAAAACTATAAAAGATGTCGGTGAAGAATATGACAAAATGGGCTTCAATCGCGCGATTGCCAAGATTCGCGAATTTTCGAATGCGCTTGAAAAATTTGCGCCAAAAAACGAAAGTGAAGCAAAAATTATGCGTTTTGCGCTTCAAAATTTGACGATTTTATTTTCGCCAATTATGCCGCATTTGGCCGAAGATTGTTTTGCGAAGCTTGGAAATGTTGGCTTTGTGGCTCAAGCAAATTTCCCGCAATTTGACGAAAATTTAATCGCGCAAGACAGCGTAAAAATTGCGGTGCAAGTTGGATCAAAACTTCGCGCGGTTCTTGAAATGGCGAAAAATTCGAGCAAAGACGAAATTGAAAAAGCGGCGCGCGCTCATGAAAATGTTGCAAAATTTTTAGAGGGTGCTAATGTTAAAAAAGTCGTGATTGTGCCAGATAAATTGATTAATTTTGTGATTTAATGCCATTTAATTATTAGCAGGAAATGGCATTAGGCAAAAGCAGTAAAAAATTTTACCTTGCCACACAGTTGATTTTGACCACTTCAACATAAAAAATAACAGCGCCAAAAATGCTCAATAATCCTGTTTTAAACTATTTATTTCAAAGCGTTAAACCTTTCAAACGCTATCTTTTTCTTCATCTTTTTGTGGTGATTTATAACGCCATCGATTTGTCGCTTTGGTCTTATATTTCTAAGCTTCTCATCGATCAAGTTTCAAGCTTGCCACGCGATGAACTTTTGCGTGAAATTTGGCCAATTGCAACAATTTTTATAATTCTTACAATTGCCGCGGGCCTTGTTTGGCGCATTTCAGACTATAGCTGGACATATCTTGCGCCGCTTATGCGCAAAAAAATCATGCTTGATGCGGGCGATAAAATGCTTGAGAAATCGCAAAATTTTTATCAAAATAACCAAGCCGGAGCCTGCGCTAGCCGCATTAAAGAATTGGCCAATAACGCGCCAAAATTGGTCGAAGTTATAATTTATAATTTTTTGAGCATATTTTTAAGTTTGATCGTGGCGTTTTTCGCGCTTTGGTATGCGCACAAATTTTTCGCAATTTCGCTGATTTTATGGGCGGCACTTTTCATTTTTATGGCGGTTCGATCTGCGAAATTAACCGACAAAATGTCGGCCGATATTTCGACCTCGCAGGCGAAAATTATGGGAAATATTGTCGATGTTTTTACCAATATTCAAAACGTTAAATTTTTCACTAATCAAGAGGCCGAGAAGAAAAAAATCGGTTATTTGCAAAATCGTTATACAATTTTTTATCGTCATCGCGGATTTTTTCTGCTGCGCTTTTACACGCTTCACGGCCTGACTTTTTCGATTTATTTTTCGGCCTCAATTGCGGCGCTGCTTTATTATTATTCGAAAAATCAGGTGACGCTTGGCGATTTTACGATGATTTTAACCATCAACACTTGGCTGATTCACGCAATGTGGCAAGCCGCCGGAAATTTGCGCACGTTTCTAGAGGAATTTGGCGCGGCGAAACAAGCTTTGGCGATGATCGACAAACCGCAAGAAGTTAAAGACCACGAAAACGCTGGCGAACTTGAAATTTTAAGCGAAAATGGCGCCGAAATTATTTTTGACAATGTTAAATTTTCCTACAATCTTATTTCGTCACCATCGAGTGAATTTAAGCCGACCGAATTTCAAGCTTTTGCAGATTTAAGCCCGCAAAATGCAGTTTTAGATGTCAGAAGAGATTTACACATTAATGGTCGTTTAATCATCAGAAGGGGCGAAAAAATCGGCCTTGTTGGACATTCTGGTGGCGGAAAAACAACTTTTGTCAATTTGTTGATGCGCTCTTACGATATTAATTCGGGTGAAATTGTCATTGACGGACAAAATATCGCGAGCGTCACACAAAATTCGCTGCGCCGCGCGATCACGATTATTCCGCAAGATCCGCTTTTATTTCATCGCACACTTTACGAAAATATCGCTTATGCCAAAAATAATGCGACGCAAGAAGAAGTTTTTGAAGCGGCGCGCCTTGCTTATTGCGACAAATTTATCGATCGCATGCCAAAAAAATATCGAACTTTGGTGGGTGACCGCGGCATAAAACTTTCGGGCGGACAACGCCAACGAATTGCGATTGCGCGCGCTTTTATTGAAAATGCGCCGATTCTAATTATGGACGAAAGCACCAGCCAGCTTGATTCGATCACCGAAAATTTAATTCAGCGCGGGCTGACAAAATTGATGGAAAATAAAACCGCGATAATTGTTGCGCATCGCTTATCGACGCTGCAAAATGTAGATCGAATTTTGGTTTTTGACATGGGAATGATCGTCGAAGAAGGCACGCACGACGAGCTTTTGGCGCATAAAGGAATTTATTATAAAATGTATAATGAGCAAGTTAACGGATTTTTTACGAGCTAATTCCATTTTTCGCCAATAATTGCTAGCGAAAAATTCATAACTGCATAACTTTATAAAACATAAAAATCTGATACAAATTTGAGGACGATTATCTCTATTAAAACGCTTGCTAAAGTTAAAAATATAATTTAAAAATTGATCCGCTCAACTTAAATAATATCAAAAAATGTCGAAGCCAGAAATTGCAAGAAAAATGGAAAAAGCTTTGAGAGAAAACCTGTGGCTTAAATCTAGCTTGGCCAGTAAAGATGTTGCGGCAGATTTATCCTCGAAAGTTATAAGCGGAATAAACGTAAAGCGAGACAGAGCTTATTTCGCGCAAACAATAGAGGATGGCGCGCCAAAAAACTTTTTATTGAAAGACAAAGGTGACATTAGCCGAATTATCGCTGGTATTTTTGGCACAGAAATTTATCGCATTTTGTCAAACAAGCAATTTATTGTCAGAAGAGGCAAGGCGGCAGAAATTGAGGGTTATCGTGCGCATTTTGGCGTAAAGTGGCGCGAAGATTTAGAGTCATTTTACAGCCAAGATTCTTATCGTGATAACAAAATATTTGAAGAAAGAATCGTCGATCTTAAAAAAGAAGAATGGCGCGAGTTTGTCGAAGGCTATGCGCGACTTTGTGGAGTTATGATAATTTTGGGGGAGTCTGATTATAATATGCGAAACTATCTTTTTTATGAAGATATAGACCCCAAAAACCCCAATAAAACAAGGATTCGCCCCGTTGCAATTGATCGAACCGCACTTGGAAGTTCGTTTTTAGATTATGAAGATGAATCTTCGCAATTTTATGGCTCGAGCAATTCGAGAGATTTTGTAAGAATATTTCTTGCTAATTTGCCAGAAGAGCTCTGCGCCAAGGCTACTGCAAAGTTAGTAAGAGAAAAAGGTTATGTTAGCCGAGACTCTAGAACGCGACGATTGGTGAGGCATGGAATATTGCAGATTGGCGCGCAAATTGACCCTGACGCGGCCTTGCTTGACGCGATCAAAAAAAATATCGAACTTGACCCATCTTTGAAGGATTTTTTTATCGAATTTATGGAGGGGCTCGAAGACGCAATTGAACTTGCGGAAAATGAAAGATTTTTAGATGAATATTGTGCGAAATTCGCCCATTTTGGGGCAAGAGGTGTTGATCTTGCAAGAAGCCTCAAAGCTCGACTTGAGCAAAACGCCGCCCGCGCAAAAGATGAATTTGCACTGTTTTTTGAATATAAAGCAACGCTAGAAAGAGAGCCAAAAAGAGAGGATTTTGAAAACAGGGACGAGGTTTTAAAAATTTTAGTAAGAAGTGCAGATGCGAGAAAAATAGCTCAATTTCTTAGGGAAGAATCTCCTTCAGATCTAGGCATGGCGAAGGCACTTGGCGCTTCTATTAACAAAGGTTTCACCGAAATTGCGCGAAGTTTTTTAATAGATGACCATATCAACGATTATTTCGAGCAAAGCAAGCAGGCCTTTCTCAACGAAGCATCGAATAAAGGCAATTTAAAAGCAGCCAAAACCTTGGTTGAACTTGGCGCTAATCCCACATCTCAAAGTGGGGAGAGGGGGCCAATTAACATCGCGGCCGAGGCCGGAAATTTAGAAGTCGTAAAATATTTAATGCCGATAAGCAATTATCAATTGGGCTATCCATTTTTGCGCGACGCCATCAAGGCGGGGAAAAACAGGTTGGTAAAAAAACTTTTGCAAGAAAATCTCGCTCTTGATTTATTAAGTATTCCATCTTTCAAGAGATCAAAAAGAACGCTTCTTTTTCTAACTTTAGAGCAAGAACCAATAGATTTAGAATTGGTCGAAATTTTGTTAGAAAAAAGCGACTTGTCGCAAGCGTTTAACGGCGTAGACATCGCATCTGCCTCGCGAAATCCGATGGCACTTAATAAAATCGTCGAGGTTTTTCAAAAAACATTCGCGACGCAATCAATTATAGACATTTTGCTCGAAACCTTGTTAATATTGCAAGGCCAAGATGGCAGCGAAAATTCGCTCGCAAATTTAGAGGCACAAATTGCAGCGCTAGCAAATCTTGAGGAAAGAAAGCCTCAATCTGAAGAAACAATGGTGGCTTTAGCGCACTTACAAGCACTGTCAAACCCAACCGCAAGAGCTTTTAGTTGTGGCGACTTGCGTGATTTAAAAATGTTTGACTTTCTGGCATCAATTCCAAATAAAGAAGAAATTAACCAATCTGAAACATTGATGAAATATAGCAAAGCGCTAGTCAAAGAGCCGGCGCTTGCCAAGGCAATCTTGAATATGAAAGGCCAAACACTTCTTCATATATTTTGCGACGATTCTAACGGACTTTATTCGACGCCACAGCGAGATTTATTAGCCAAACTTCTTCTTGACAAGGGCGCTTTCAAGGACATTCTTGACAAAGATGGAAAAAGCGCACTTTATTATGCGCAAAGAAGCGGGCTTGACGAATCTGTTTTGTCCTTTTTACAGCCAGAGCCAACTCGCAGTTTCTTGCCAGCGGAGGCTTCAGCAGCAAGGCCGAAAGACAAGATTACAGAAATTTAAGTTAGATTAATTCAGTAAAATAAAGCAAGAAATTGAAAGAAAAATAGCAAAGCCCCCTGAAGAACTTTGTTTGAACAAGAGGCAAAAAAGTCGAAGAAAAACCGGAGGCATAAATAAAAACCACCCACATCAACCGATGTGACGGGTTTTGTCTAAAATTTTATCCTTAAAATTATTTTGCCCAAATGTCAATTATTGGTGGACAAAGGCATAAAATCGGCGCTTAAACGCGAAAAAGACCGCGAAAATTCTCGCTGGTTTGGCGCGCAACTTCGTCAACTTCGAGATTTTTTAAGCTCGCCAAAAACTCAACGACATGTCTAGTGAAAGCCGGCTGATTGGGCTTTCCACGATGAGGCATCGGCGCCAAATAAGGAGAATCGGTTTCGACCAAAATCATATTTAGCGGCAAATTTTTGGCAATTTCTTGCAAATCAAACGCGTTTTTAAAAGTTAGAATTCCTGAAAGTGAAATAAAAATTCCCAAATCAAGCGCTCTTTTTGCGAGATTTTCGCCACTTGAAAAACAATGTAAAAGCGCGGGAAAAGCGCGGTTTTTTTGCTCAATTTCTAAAATGTCAGCCATGTCAGCGTCGCAATCACGCGAATGAATTATCAGCGGTTTTTGTAGAATTTGCGAGGCTTCGATATGTGCCAAAAAACTTTTCTTTTGGTTTTTAGGGTCGGCATCTTTATGAAAATAATCGAGTCCGGTTTCGCCAATTCCGATAATTTTTTCGTTCTTGCCGCAAAACTCAACAATCTCAGCAGCGCTCGTCATTTTTTCTTCGTCAACATTGCACGGATGGTTGCCAATTGAAGCAAAAACATTGTCATATTTTTTGGTATATTTTAAAATATCGTCGATTTTGCTGATTCGCGTGCAAATTGTTTGTAAAATTTTAACGTCATTTGCATTGGCGTTGGCAATTATCTCGTCAATGTTAAAGCCTTTTTCTTCAAGCAAATCAAGGTGGCAATGGCTGTCGATTATCATATTAAACTTTCTTGGTTGATTCTAATTTTGCGCGAATTTCACTCGATGAAATATCATAATTTTTTGCCCGAATTAGCGAAAATTTCGGAAGTTTTTTGCCATTTGTGCCATAAATTTTAAATTTCTCATAAATCTCAAACGCTTTACTGTTGCGCGCCTTAAAAATGAAGTCTTCACGCGAAATAATTGCAAAAGATATTGATTTTATCAATAATTTATAGTTCTTCCATTGATAAAACCTATTTAAATTGTCCGCGCCCATAATCCACGTGAATTCGTGATTTGGAAAGCTGGTCGTAATTTTTTTCACCAAATCATAGGTAAAAATGCTGTTTTTTTCAAAATCTTTAACTTTAATTTTGGCGTGATTTTTTGCGAGTTTTTGACAAGATTCAAGCCTTGAAACATAAGACGAAGACGCATTTTTCTTAAGCGGATTTTGCGCCGTTGGAATCAGCCAAACTTGATGAAGTCCCAATTTTTTCATCGCAATTTTAGCAATGTGGATGTGTCCTAAATGCAAAGGGTCAAAACTTCCGCCGAGCAATCCTATTTTCATAAAGTTCAAGCTTAATTTTAGATAATTATAGCATATTTTAGAAAAATTTGTCAAGTTCAAAACCCACTTGCAAAATTATTTTTATAGACTATTTATTAGGCACCATTAACTAAATCAGCAAATCAGATTTTTGAATATTTGTCAAAAATAGGACGAAATTATGAGACTGAACAATCCTCAGTTAACAGCGTCTAAGAATTTTAAATTATTTTAAAAAATAATGTCAAGAACGGCGAAAGATAAAAAAGAGAAAATCATTCGAGAAGAAATCTTTTATCTGCTTCGAGATTTCAGAAAAATAAGCGCAGATAAACTATTGACACGAGAATCTTCTAAAGGACGAACTCTCGACCCAAAAATCGCCAGATTCTATGAACCTATTGATTTAGAAAAAGGCTTAAAACCGAAGCCTTTCGTCGGCAAAGGCGGCTCCATAATTTCTCAACCTTTCGCCAATAATCTTTTGCGAATATTGGGAATTGATGGCGACAAAAAAACCTTCAGCGGCAAAAAAATAATCAGCCTAAAACACGAGGATGGCGCGTCGCGACCTTTGCCAGAAATATTAATAAAATGGGACACTTCCGCAAAACATATCAGCCGCAATTTAAGAGGACAATATCTCGTCACGCCTTATTTAGAGATATTTGACATCGATATCATAGCCAAGACCCTTAGGGACACGGGGCTAGAAGAATTTCAACATTTGGCGAAAGGGGAATTAATTTATGCTTTTTTGGCTAATTATGCGCGTCTTTGTGGCGCACTGCTTGTTCTTGGAGAGCTTGACAGCAACCAGATGAACATAATGATAAGCGCCAAAACCGGACTTCCGCTCAAAATTGACAACACAATGTTGATTCACGGAAGTGGCGCGACAATATTTGGGTCAAGCTTTAGCAACGAATTTTTATGCATGATTTTGGGCGAAGAAACCGGCTTTAATTGCGATTCACGAAATTTTATCGATGTGCGCTTTCGCGAACTACACAGCACTCTTAACGAAGAACCTTTTGGGCAAAATGATTTTGTTGACACGCTGTTAACTTCTTGCCAACGCGGAATCGATATTCTTCTTTTTAAGAAAATACAAAGAAATATTGCCGACAATCCAAAGTTAAAAATTCTTTATCTCGCGATGATGCAAGGAGTTCACGACGCAATCCAGCTTGCGGGCGACGAAGAATTTATGGCGCAATATGTCGCAAAATTTGACCAAAATCCGGCGCAAGCAGAAGCTTTGGCCGCCGCCTTCAAAGAAAATGCTGCCCGCGCCAAAGAAGAATATGCGTCATTTTTGCAACATTTCGAAGAACTCAAGTCGACAGAAAATCGCGAATATGAAATATCGCCACAAAATTTTAATCTTCTGCTTGAGCGAGACGCAGCAAAGCTTGAAAAAGAACTCGAAAAAATTAAGTCTCAAGAAAAAACCTTCACAGAAGCAAAAAAGCTTAGCGCAAAATTCTCACAAAAAAATTGGCACGATTCATATTATGACGATGAAGACAAAATCAGGCTTTATAATCTTCACTCAAAATGGAAAACTTGCGAGCCGAGCTACAACAAAATAACTGCGCTTGTAGACGCAGAGAGATTCCTTGTCCATGAAAGAAAAGCAGTTGAAGAAAAAATAACAATCCTGCGAGAAAAAATCTCGGCAATGCCAAGCGTGGCGCCAAAGCAAGCGAGTGCCGTCGCGCAACAAGAAAGCGTGGCCGCTCAAAGTCTATAAAAACCCGCGCGAATTTCGAGAGCCGGCTTTTGTCCGCGATTCTGCGTCAATTCAGATTGCAGAAACAAAGCGCCTATCCAAACGCAATCGCAAGCATAATCAGCGCGCCAACAACAGTGTTTTTCTTAAAAACTTGCAGACAATTTTGTGGGTTTTTAAAGTCGCATTTTTTGATCAAACACAGCAAATAGAAAATCGGCAAAATCGCGAAAAAATAGTAAGAATCGGCCATTTTATGCAAAAAACCGGCCAAAAACAGCAAAAAACCCAGAAAAATCACCAAATATGACAAAGAGCGTTTTGGGCTTTTGCCAAGGGCAATCGCCGAAGATTTCACGCCAATTTTCATGTCGTCTTCAATATCTTGAAAAGCATAAATTGTATCATAAATCAGCGTCCAGACTATTGCGGCGCCATAAAGAGCGATTGTTGCAAAATCAATTTGACCTTTAATTTCAAGGCTTGCGAGCAGAATTCCGAAATTAAAAACAACTCCGAGAAAAATTTGCGGATAAAAAGTGATGCGCTTCATCAGCGGATAAAAAACCACCAAAATCAGCGCTAAAACCCCGCCAATTATGGTTTTTGGCGAAAATTGCAACAAAATCACAAGCCCCAAAATAAGCAAAACAGCGAGCAAAATCAGGGCTTGCGAGGTTTTTAAATCGCCACTTGCCAGCGGTCGGCTTTTTGTGCGCGCCACTTCGCGATCAAATTTTTGATCAAAAATGTCATTAATGACACAGCCGGCGCTTCTCATAATTATCGATCCCAGCGCAAAAAACAGGCAAAATTGCCCGATTTTGTCCCAATTCTGGCCAATTTTGCCAGAAAATGCGAAAAATACGCCAAAAAAGCACGGCAAGGCTAATAAAAAAATTCCCGTTGGGCGATTAATTCGCGTTAAATTTACGTATTTTTGCCAATTTTTGGCCATTTTTCCTCTAATTTTCACTAAAAACACTCAAAAATTGTTATATATCAGACAAAATCGCCGAAAAAATTTTACCGAAGACGGCTTTGGGGCGAGCAAATTGATGGTCAAGTTTTAGTTGAAAATAGTCTAATTGACGATTATCACGTTAAATTCACATATTTTTGCCACAAAATTCATGAAAAACAAAAATTATCGACTCGGCCCTTCTCTTCCTTGAAGAAGCGAAAAAGATGGCGAAGACGGAGCAGTATTTAGTTGAAGCTCGCCATGTGCGGCAATAAATTCATTGGGCTCTTCTGGTTCAGGCTCTTCACCGCCTTCTAAATCTAAATCGAATGGCACGGGCTCAAGATTGTCTTGGTAAAACTCATCTTCAGAAGAGTCGCTTCCAAAAACGCCGTCTAGCCCCAGAATTTCTTCAATTTGCCCAGATAATTCTTCATCACTAATTTCAGAAATCGCCGCCTCATCACCGCCAAGATGTCCCTGTTCACTGTTATCGAGAGTTGATGCACCGGCACCAAAAAGCAATGGCCATTGCGAAACTGGTGGCACAGCCGAAGCTTGCGGGAGTGCTTGCGAAGGAGCGCTGGAGGGCCCTGACAACTCTCCGTCTAACACGCTATCAAACTCTTCAGAACTAGAACTTCGTCTCGACATATTTTAAATAAATGTTGATTTTTGACATTTCTCAAACTAAAATGTTTGCAAATATATAGTCGTTTACTTATAATATTTTAAATTTAAGATTAGTCAATCTGAAAAAACTCAGATTTATATAAAATCTTCGCGTATTTAATTATTTTAATAAAAATGTCATCAAAAATTTTAGGACACAAATTATTAATCGCCAATCGCGGTGAAATCGCATGCAGAATCATCAAAACTTGTCGCAAATTAGGCATAAAAACAGTCGCCGTTTATTCAGACGCTGACACAAATTCACTTTTTGTACAAATGGCTGACGAGGCCGTGAATATCGGGCCCTCTCCATCTTCACAAAGCTATCTTAACATCGACAAAATCTTGGCCGCGGTGAAGAAAACCGGCGCCACAATGGTTCATCCCGGATATGGATTTTTATCTGAAAACAAAAAATTCGCCCTCGCGCTTGAAAAAGCTGGCGTAATTTTCGTCGGGCCTTCAGTTAAGTCAATTGAAGCAATGGGCGACAAAATTGAGTCGAAAAAAATCGCGATCGCGGCCGATGTAAGCACGGTTCCGGGCGACATGGGAATTATCAAAAACGCGAAAGAAGCGGCAAAAATTGCTGAAAAAATCGGCTATCCAGTTATGGTGAAAGCGTCTGCGGGCGGCGGCGGAAAAGGGATGAGAATCGTTTATAAAAAATCGGAAATGGAAGAAGCGTTTTTGTCAGCTTCAAACGAAGCGCGCAACAGTTTTTCTGACGATCGAATTTTCGTCGAGAAATTTATCGAAAATCCGCGCCACATTGAAATTCAAGTTTTTGGCGATAAATTCGGAAACATCGTTTGTTTAGGCGAGCGCGAATGTTCAATTCAGCGCAACAACCAAAAAGTTATCGAAGAAGCGCCGTCATCTTTTGTTGACGAAAAAACGCGCGAAAAAATGTATAAACAATCGGTTTCTTTGGCCAAAAAAGTTGGCTATTATTCAGCCGGAACGATTGAATATATCATGGACAAGGACAAAAATTTCTATTTCCTTGAAATGAATACACGCTTACAGGTTGAACATCCGGTGACCGAACTTATCACTGGCTATGACTTGGTCGAACTTATGATTCGCGTGGCGCTTGACGAAAAATTGCCGATGAAACAAAAAGACGTCAAACTTAACGGCTGGGCGTTTGAATCACGAATCTACGCCGAAGACCCATCGCGCGGCTTTTTGCCTTCATCTGGACGAATCAATCTTTATATCGAACCCGAAGAAAGCGCCAACATCCGCGTCGATTCTGGCGTTTATGAAGGTGGCGAAGTCAGCATGTTTTATGACGCGATGATCGCCAAACTTTGCTCTTACGGCAAAAACCGCAAAGAGGCAATTGAACATATGCGCCAAGCCTTGGCAAGTCTTGCAATTGGTGGCGTTTCGCACAATATCAGTTTCCTTGAAACGATCATGCGCAACGAAAAATTCATCAAAGGCGACATTTCGACGGCCTTCATTAAAAAAGAATTTCCTGCGGGATTTTCAGGAAACGAGCTAAACTCAGCCTCTACCCAAGTTTTAATCGCGTCTTCGCTTCACATTTTCTTGAAGAATTACGAACGCAACGGAAAAATGACGGGGCAACTTTCTGACCGCGCCAAACAAATCTCTGAAAGATGGGTTGTTGCGATCGACGAAAAATCTTATTTAACAGAAATCGTCACGCGCAACAACGATTCTATCACGATCATTTGCGACAAAAAAGAAATTACGCTTGAATCATCGTGGAATCGCGGCGAAAAATTGTTCCGCGCAACAGTCAATGGCAATAAAATTGGCTTGAAAATTCGTGAAAACAACAATAGCGGCGGATATTTATTTCAATATTCTGGCTCTGATACTTTCGTCAACGTATATTCTCCGCGCGTCGCCGAGCTTGCTAAATTTATGCCAAAAGTCGAGAAAAATGCTAAACCAAAATCTTTGACGGCGCCAATTACGGGCAAAATCATTCGCTTTAAAGTTGCAGAAGGCGATGAAATTAAAGCCGGCCAAGAGCTTGTCATTATTGAAGCGATGAAGATGGAAAACATCATCCGCAGCGATCATGATGTGGTTATTGGCAAAATCAAATTCCAAGAAAACGAACCGGTCGGAATTGGTCAAGTTATTATGGAATTCAAGCAAGATTAATCGCGGATGCGCTGATTCTGCTCTAAGGCTTGCGCTATTTTTTTACAGATTGCGAAGAAATTTAGCGCGGCCAAGAATCAAGCGGGGCACAAAAAAATACCCAAAAAAGCCCCTCATTTTCAAACTATTTATTTATTTCGGTCTAAATATTTTGCCTAAAAGTGGCGCAAAGCCGCCAAAAGACAGGATTTTAAAAAGATCTCCACAAGCGACGCTCATTCACTGACAATCCTTACAATTTTCGTTGTCGCAAGCAGGGTGATCGCGCCGCAAAAAATCACCATCGCGATTAAAAATTTTATCGCAAAAACATAGCTTTGCGCGCTTTCAAGGCCAGAAATCGCGATCAATAAAATCGGCACAATTAAAGGAAAAACGAACAGCGCAATCATCGGAGCCTTGTTGGCCGACAAACCGAGACTTGCGCAAAATGCACAAATAAAATTTATCGAGAAGCTTGCGAGAAAAAACAAGACAAAAACATCGAGAATAACATCGGTTTCAAGACCGCTAAGCCACATTATCGGAAAAATTGATAATAACACGGGAAGCGCGAAAACAAACCAATTGGCGATGATTTTTGCGGCAATATAAATTTCGAGATTCGGACAAAAAATTATCATTTGTTCAAGCGTTCCGTCGCGAAAATCTTCTTGCAGAAAATTGCCGTTGGCAAAAATTAAACAAAAAATCAGCGAGATTAAAATGATATTTATCAGCTGGGTTTGGCCTTGCGTGGCGCCATTTTGCGAGATAATCAAAAAAATCGCGCAAGAAATTATGAAGAAAAGAATATTTTGCGCGAACAATCCCGAATTTCTGAAATTATTGCGCAATTCTTGCTTGAGAAATATAGAAAATACCATAATTGACTAATATTTTATGCGAGTTTTTTGTTGGTTTTTCGCGGGTTTTTTACGAGAAAAACTCAAGAATTTTTCCTTAAAAACGCCTCAAAAATTAGCGACCATAAACATCGCTAAACCGCACAATGTCGTCTTCGCCAAGATAATCACCGGTTTGCACTTCGATTATTTCAAGCGATTCGCCACCTTTATTTTCAAGGCGATGTTTTTGTTGCAGCGGAATAAAAGTTGATTCGCCAGTTTTAAGCTCGAATTCAGTGTCGCCACAAGTAACAATGGCCTTTCCGCGCACGACAATCCAGTGTTCGGCACGCTTGTGATGCATTTGCAGCGACAGTGAAGCGCCGCTTTTGACCACGATTCTCTTCACTTTAAAACCTTTGCAATCGTCAAGAACTTCGAAACTTCCCCATGGACGCAAAACTTTTGTGTGCGCTTTGCATTCTTCGCGATTTTGCTTTTTGAGAATTTCATAAACTTTTTTTACGTCTTGCGAGCTTGATTTGTCTGCGATTAAGACCGCATCTTTTAAATTGACGATGATTAAATTTTTAACACCAATCGCGGCAACAAGGCCATTTTGCGAATTGATGTATGAGTTTTTGGTGTCAACAGCCACAACGTCTCCGAGGATATTATTATTGTCCTCATCTTTGCTTAAGTTTTTAGAAATAGACTCGAAATTTCCGACATCGTCCCAGCCAACATTAAGACCTGCGACCGCTATTTTAGAGCTTTGCGCCAGATTTTCCATCACGGCATAATCGATTGAAATATTTTCACATTTCTCGAAATTTTCTTTATCAAGCCTGATGAAATCTAAATCGAAAGTCGCCTTTTCGTAAGATTTTTGGCAATATTCATAAATTTCAGGCTTAAGCTTTTTAAGTTCGTGCAAATATTTTGAAGCCCGAAACATAAAAATGCCGCTGTTCCAATAATAACAAGCATCGGTGAGGAATTTTTCTGCCGTTTCTTTGTTTGGTTTTTCGACAAACTTCTCAACCAAAAATGAATTTGTTTCGCCAATTTTGTCAGATTTTTTAATATAACCATAGCCCGTTTGGGGCTCTGTTGGCACGATTCCGAAGGTGATGAAATAATCGTCAGCAATTATCGCTTCTTCTTTTACAATTTTCAAAAACTCGCTCGCGTCTTTAATTATATGATCCGACGCCATAACCAGCATTAAATCATTATCGGCGCCCAAGTTTTTAATAACGTCAAAAGCCGCGACAGCAATGGCCGGAGCCGTGTTTCGCCCAACCGGCTCAAGAATAATTGATTGCTTTTTTACGCCGATTTTTTGTAAATTTTCCGCCGCAATAAAACGATGTTCGTCGTTGCAAACAATAATCGGAGCACTAAACGCTTCATCGCTTGAAACGCGCAAAATTGTGTCTTGAAACAAAGTTTTGTCGCCAAAAAAACTTAAAAATTGCTTCGGATTAAGCGAGCGCGACAAAGGCCATAAGCGCGTTCCCGAGCCACCAGATAGAATTATTGGGGTTATTTTTTTCATTTTATCATTTCTTAATTTTTTATCATGAAGCACATTTTACATTTTTAAAATCTTAAATCAAACATAATCTTAGCTTACATTGGCTTATAAAACAGCCAGTGTTGTGTCGAGATTTATTAATTGGATATCTTGCGTTTATGAAAACAGTTTTAATGATATCTAAAAACTATGATTATTTATACATTTGAGAAACTTTGATTATCTAGCCAGTTTTCGAAAAGACCTTTGCGCCACAATGTCTCGAAGCGCTTTTGGGCAAGGACGACTGGACAGATAACTAATGAGAATCTGTCGCGAATTGAAACAAAGAACCTTGCTAGAAAATTTTTTACTTGAAAAATAAATCAATTTAACCGAGATTTTAATATCTAAAATTATTTTTTAATTATGTCAAAATCAAGCTCCCCCGAAGGAGGTTTAATAAAGACCAAAGAAGAGCAATCGAAGAGCAGCTCTGAAAGCTCAGCTGCGCCAGATAGAAAAAAACCAAAAAATACAAACTCCTCACCCGAATCAAAAAGAGGGCCGTCGAGCAAAAGTTCGTCTCCCGAATCTGTTGGGGCAATGTCGATTTCGGAAAGCTCTAGACTCGGAAACGAAAGCTCAGCAGAAATATCGCAAGATTCGGAAAGTGCGGAAGAAGAATCCTTAGGGCTTCCCTCTTTAAAAAAAATCACCTCACCAACAACGCTTGACGATTCAGGACTTGGGGCAGATGCTTCAAAAGAGTTCCTGCCAATTACAACTCCTCAATCGGCTCCGCCTCGCATTAAAAGCTCTAAAGCAAAGCAAGCGCCAACAATATTTTACAAAATAAAGGACGAAGAAATAATTTTTATGGTTTCGTATACTCGCCCACCAACCATTCACGGAAGCAAACAGGGAGATCACGTAACCGCTTTTTCTATTCTTGCCGAATTGATTTATAATGCCGCTTGGCACAAAAATAATCCAGAAGAGATAGTTGAGACTCTCAAGAGAATCTCAAGAGCAATATTTAAAGAAAAAGGTGTCCGGCCACTTCATGAAAAACTTGATGCTTTTTTGCAAGATTTTCAGGGCGGCGGCCATTTTGTTGCCCAAAAAGAAGGAAGAGACGTTAGAAAGCTTTTGGAGTCGGCGCCAGCCTTGCTAGATATAATGAAAAAACTTCTTGAAGAAAGCAAGCCAGAATTGTCCGAAGAGCAGAAGGCGTGCATTTCTCACTTGAAAACAATAGCCGAGGGTGAAAAAGATCAACAAATTTCACAAAAGGTCAGGACAACCTTTAGAGAAAACAGATTTCGAGTTATCGGAGATTTTGTCTGCAATCTATTAAATACTTTTATAAACAGCCTTAATTCTGACAAAAAAATGTCATTTGTTTCGGATAGAAGCAAAAACAAGGAAAGCTCTAATTCCGACTGTATAAAAGTTGCGTTATACACCTTAAGGCTTCTAAACTTACTTTGTAAGCACGATTCTGACGAGATAAAAAGAGAAGAAATAAAAGCGCTTGTCATAGAGCAAATTGACGAGAGATATTCACAATTAAAACGCGGCTTGGCAAATTTAGCTAGCGAGATCTTTAAGAAAGAAGCGGTAGATGATTTCAGAAGAGATGAATGTGCCCAGCTTTTTGGAACAAACTTTTTTACAGGCAAGATTTTAGATGATAAAATTATCGACTTAATGGCTCGCGAAATAAATAATCTTTTCGATTTTAAGTACTGCGCTGGTCGACAAAACGACGATCTTAGAGATCTTATCGCTATGCATGTAATGATAGTCGTAACTGCTTACGAAGATATAGGCAAATTTTTACAAAAAACTCCCGATACCTTTGGAAAACTATTGCTCAGCTGCACTAAAGAAATAGTTGAAAAGCAAGGTTGGGGGCATGCGGTAAAAAAACCTGATTTACTGGCAAAGAGCATTGGGAAAATCATTGACTTTAAAAATTTTAGAATTCATAATGATTGCGCAATAAGCTTGAACCCCTTAAGAAAGCTAGAGAAGGGGGTCTCAGGGCAATCCGATTCAGAAGATGAGGCTAGAGACAGAGACGATAAAACCTCCGGAAGGGCCGAGAAACCAAGCTCAAAGCCTCTTGATAAAAAACAAGAATTTAAGGCGCATAAATAACTAATAATTTCATGATATATTTTCCCAACAAACTGACTCATTAAGACTACATTTCACAACTAACAGAAAATAATAAAAACGAAAATTTACCCGATTTTTACATTAAAGCAA
>CAMCFD010000031.1 GCA_945874115.1 Rickettsia typhi
CCAGAAGTTAAATTTCAAGATCGAGTAAATTCTTTTTACAAAAAAGCTGAAGAAAAAGGTGAGAAATCTTTTGCGAAAAATGTTAAATCAAATGCAAGTTATCAGGCTGGTTGGCAGAATTATCAAGCGATTGAAGATAAGAAGGATAAGTGATTCTAGGTTTTAAATTCGCGCCAATCCCGTGAAATATAGGCGAAAGGCGTGAAGTTTATGAGAATTGCGAATAAATTTACTAACCTCCGACAGCAATTTCTGTGACTGGCCCAAGTTTTACTGCCTCAGTTGGTTTAACTTCAGACCTTGGAGAAAGTTTATATTTTCCAACTAATGTTTGCGTTACGCCGTCAAAAATATTTTTAATGTCCTCATCTTTTATAGATTTTCTGTCAACATTTTCTCTCAACAGTGTCAAGGCATGTCTCAAATCTCCCTTTGTTCCCTCGTAAGATAAAGATTCTTCATTATATTCTTGTGCCATAGTATTAATTATTCCACTGTAATTTTCGCAATTTTCTTTGCTTTTTAAAGCTATTGATTGTGCAAATTTTTTCACTGCTTGACTTAATAAATCTCCGATCATTTCTTGGTCGTTATGCCCTGCAAGTTCAGCTTGAATTGCCCTAAAATCATTCGAGAGGGTATACGTGGTTTTGGTATTTCTGTCGACTGTGGCGTATAATCCTTCTGGAATAGCTTCCGCCCTTTCTTCTGTAGTTGGTAAAAATGATATTGTTGGCGCGCTACTAGAAGATTCTGGTTTCCTCTCCTCATTCTCTGACATTTCTTGAATCAACCCCTCTTCCTCTTCTAAATCTTCTGAATAAATGCCGACAATTTCATTTTTTAACGCGGCTTTTAAGGCTTCGTCAACTTTGGCATTTTCCAAAAAATCCAATATGGCGCTGTGGTCTTGTGAATTGACCGTCAAAAGATTGATCAAGGCTTGTTTCGCTACTTTGTTCGTCAAGCTTGCTTGATAAAATTTCAATAATTTATCAAGTGATTCTTTGTGATTGTCATCAAATGGCTTTCCTTTTGAATCGCGCATTGATTCACGCATTTCTGTTTGCGAAATTGGATTTGTTTCGGGACTGTTAATGAAATTATCAACCGCTTTGTTTAGTGGATCGAAATCTTCTTTTGTTGAAGTTGCGCTTGGCGCCGCTTCAATATTTGTTGGCTTTGGGGTGGTTTTTTCAGTTATTCCAAAAATTCTTCTAAAAAATTTCGACATATTCTTATTAATTAAATTTAAATTAAAGTCCAATATAGCATATTTTTTGCCCTAAGGCAAGATTTATTTGCAAAAAAGTCTTTTATCTTGATTTTAAGGGATTTTTTGATACAATTTTATGATTATTAAGTAAAATTATTTTATGGCGGTTTATACAAAATTGGTGTTTGATGAAATTCAAAATCATCTCAAAAATTATGATTTAGGAAAACTGCTTGAGTTCAAAGAAATTGTTGCCGGAATTGATAATTCGAATTTCATAATTATCACGCAAAAAGGAAAATTTATTCTCACGATTTTTGAATCGCGAATTAACAAAAACGATTTGCCGTTTTTCATGAATTTCAAGTTGCATTTAGCAAAAAACGGAATTTGTTGTCCACGCCCGATTCTTGATAATAATGGGCTTGCGATAGTTGATCTTAAGGGAAAAAAATCGGCGATCGCAAGTTTCTTAAGTGGCTCGACTCTAGAGCCGCGAAAAGATGGATATTATGAAAATATTGCGCCAAAACATTGTGGCGAAGTTGGTGAAGTGCTTGCCAAGCTTCATTTGGCGGCGCTTGATTTTAATATGAAAAGGCAAAATGATCTTGGTGAAAAAGGTTTTTTTACGCTTTTTAAAAAATTCGAGAATTTGCTTAAAACTCCTGATTCTTCTGCGTTCAAATTTGCACTTTCGCAAAATGGTCAGTCAATTCAAGACGAAATAAGTCAGGCAATTAAGTTTGTCGAATCGCGCTGGATAGCCGATTTGCCAAGTGCGGCGGCGCATCTTGATTTGTTTCCGGATAATGTTTTTTTCGACGAATTTTCTAAAGTTAGTGGTGTAATCGATTTTTATTTCGCCGCCAATGATTTATTGATTTATGACTTCGCGATTTGCATAAATGCTTGGTGTTTTGACGAAAATAATATTTTTGATAAAGAGAAATTTGAGGCGTTAAAAAATTCTTATGAAAAACACAGAAAATTTAGTCAAAAAGAAGAAGAATTTTTGAAAGTCGCATTAGTCGCGGCAAGCTTGCGCTTTTTGTTAACAAGACTTCACGACATGTTTTTTACTCCGAAAGATTCTTTGGTTAATATAAAAAATCCGCAAGAATATTTGGCGAAATTGCGATATTTTTTGGCGGCTTAAATTTGTTTTGGTGGCGCGAATATTTTAAAAATTTCTCGCGAAAATTAATGGCGAAAAAATAAAAATAATGACAATAAAACATAATTTTTTTGGACTTGAATGTGAAATTGATCGCGAATTATTTGAATATTCAAACGTCGAAAAAGCCTTGAAAGAGAAGGGTTGGCAATATCGCGCAATAAATTTCGTTAACCAAATTCACTCAAATCAAGTTTTGGTTATTGACGGTGAAAATAAAATTCACGGCAAACAAAATTTGCCCAAAGCCGACGCGATTGTGACGAGTGTCGAAAAATTAATAATTGCGATTGTTACCGCCGATTGCGCGCCGATTGTCATAAAAGATGAAAGTGCGAAAGTTGTTGCGATAATCCACGCGGGCTGGCCAGGGGCAAAATCTGGCGTGATAAAAAATGCAGTTGAAGAAATGAAAAAACTTGGTGCAAAACCGCAAGAAATGAAGGCTTTTATTGGCCCGATGATTCATCAAAAATCTTATCAAATTTCGCAAGAATTTTACGATGATTTTTTGCAAGATGATAAAAATAACGTGAAATTCTTTGTTAAAGATAGCGTAGAAGGCAAGTTTTTGTTTGACTTGGTGGCTTTCGTCGAAGAAAAATTAAAACAGCTTGGCGTTGTCAAAATTGACAATGTTAACATTGACACTTACAGCAATTTTGAGAAATTTGCAAGTTATCGCAAGGCTTGCCATCAAGGCAAAAAGAGTGGTGGCAGAAATGTTTCGATCGCAATGATTGATTAGGAGTGTGGTGCCCAAAGGCGGAATCGAACCACCGACACAAGGATTTTCAGTCCTTTGCTCTACCAACTGAGCTATTTGGGCAAAAAATGTTGCAAATAATGCGTGGTTATAATAAAATTAGCCAGCAATTCAAGGATTATAACGAAAAATTTTAAATTTGCAACAAAATTCGATAAAATAAGTTAAAATGCAAAATATCGCCAATTATTCACATTTCGTTATGGCCGCTTATGTCGTGAATGACCTTGCAATGTCAGGCTTCGCGCTATATGTTTTATATCAATATTTTTCGCTTAAAAAAAAGTCGGATGTCAAATAAACATAAAAAAAATCGCCTGATTTTTATTGCTTCAATTGTTGTCATTTCGATTATTTCTCTTATTTTCATTGTCGTGAATTTCAATAATCAGATTGTGTTTTTTTATTCACCATCTGAGCTAAAAAGTGAAGAAATTCTTGCGAAACAAAATCCTAAAAAGCAAATTAGAGTTGGTGGTTTGGTGGTTGAAAAATCGGTGAAAAAAATTGATGCGCTAACGACAGAATTTATGATTAGTGACTTAAAAAATGAACTGAGAATAATCCATAAAGGACTTACTCCTGACTTATTCCGTGAAAAACAAGGAGTCGTCGCAAAAGGTATTTTTGATGTTGAAAATAACGTGTTTTTATCGAGCGAATTATTGGTGAAACATGACGAAAAATATATGCCGCCAGAAATTGCAAAATCTTTAAAATAGTTTATTTCAAAGTTGAAAGTTCTTTTGATTTTGTTTCAATTTTTTCTTCTAAAATTTTCATAAAATCGTCTTTTTTTAGTCCCGCTTCGATTGGTTCTAAAAATTCGATTTTTATGCAGCCGGTCTTTTTGATAAGCATTTTCTTGCCCCAAAACTCACCAGAATTTAGTGCGACAGGAACAACTTTGGCGTTGCAGGCGTTGTAAAGCGCAGCCACTCCCACTTGATATGGATAATCTTTACTTGTGCCTTGCGGTGGCGTTCTTGTGCCTTGCGGGAAAATTATGATGTTGTGGTTTTGTGCCAAATAATATTTCGCTTGTTTTATCATGTCTTTCAAAGCGCTCGCGCCTCCGCTTCTGTCAACTTTAATGCAGGGCATTTTGCTTACATACCAGCCATAAAGTGGGATTTTCAATAATTCTTTTTTATAAATGTAAGACGGGCTGTTGAAAATTGTGTGAAAAATCATGGTTTCCCACATTGATTGGTGCTTGCAAGCGATGATGCAGGGCTCTTTCGGGACGTTTTCGAGTCCGATGATTTTGTAATCGATCCTCAATATTGATTTTAAGAGCCAAGAAACTGTTTTTGCCCAAACGCGACTACATAAATCAACGAAACGCGGATCTTTAACGAAAATGGAAAGCGGAATGAATAAGAGGACTAAAACCGCGACGCTTGAATATAAAAGAAGCCAAAACGCAACCGAGAGAATTATTGGCATTGTTCAAATTTTTATTGGAAAAGGTGGTGCCGATTGAGAGATTCGAACTCCCGACCCACTGTTTACAAGACAGTAGCTCTACCCCTGAGCTAAATCGGCTTCTAACGAGAACTAATCTTGCGATTGTAAATTATTTTTTTTAAAAATCAAGGTTTTTTGCCAAAAAAATAGTAAAATGTTCAAAGCTGGAAAAATTTTAAGCATAAAAAAAGCGGACTTTTTAAGGGTCCGCTTTTTTAAATAGTGAAAAAAAACTATTTTTTAACTGGAGCAACTGGAGCAGTTTTTACAGTTTCAACAGCAGCTGGAGCAGTTTCAACAGCTTTTTTAGTTTTAGTAGTTGTTTTAGTTGCAACTGGAGCAGTTTCAGTTTTAACAACAGCAGCAGGAGCAGCAGCTGGAGCAGTTTTAACTGCGTCAGCAGCGTTAGCTGAGAAAGCGAACAAAGAAGCAACGATTGCTAATGAGATTTTTTTCATATTTTTTAAAAAAGTTTTTGATTGTTTATTCTAGCATTATTGCTAATTGCTAGATTTGATTTATTTACTAGAAATTAATCTAGTTAATAAATCGGGTGAAAGATTATAACTTTTTTTTTATTTGTCAAAATATTTTTTTTACCAGCTTTGATTGCAATTTTTAAAATTGTTTGTCGATTTATGCCGATTTGGCTTAGAAAACAAAGGCTTTGTGATAAATTATCGAAGCGTGAAAGTTTTATTGATGTTTGATTTTTGGTGTAATAATCAGTTTTTTGTGGTGAAAAAACTGATTATATGTGAATAACTTTGCCGTAAGCGTCCAAAACAGCTTCATGCATCATTTCGGACATTGTTGGGTGAGGGAAGATTGTGTACATAAGGTCTTCTTCGGTTAGTTCGGCTTGTTTGGCGATTACGAAGCCTTGAATCATTTCGGTGACTTCGGCGCCGATTAAGTGCGCACCGAGTAATTCTCCGGTTTGTTCAGCGAAAATGACCTTGATTAAGCCTTCGGTTTCGCTTGAGGCAATTGCTTTGCCGTTGGCCATATATGGGAAGCGCCCGACTTTAATTTTTAGGCCTTGTTCTTTAGCTTTGGCTTCGGTCAAGCCAACAGAGGCGATTTGAGGCATAGAATATGTGCATCCAGCGATATTTTCTTTCTTGATCGGGTGCACTTTTTTTGCGTCGAATTTGCCCATTTTGCTGGCGATTTTTTCGGCTGCGACAACTCCTTCGTGTGAGGCTTTATGAGCCAACCATGGGGCTCCGGCAACGTCTCCGATGGCGAAAATTCCCGCTTCGGCGGTTTCTAAATAATTGTCGGTTAAAATTCGGCCTTTCTCAAGCTTAATTTTGGTTTTTTCAAGGCCAAGATTTTCGATATTAGCAACAATTCCGACGGCCATAATGACTTTTTGCGCTTTTATTTCTTCGATTTTTCCGTTGATTTCAACGCTTGCAACAACATCATCTTTATTCTTTTTGAAAGCTTTCAAGCCCGCGCCAGTAATGATTTTAATGCCTTGTTTTTCGAATGATTTGCGTGCAATTTTTGAGATTTCTTCATCTTCAACTGGCAAAATATTTTGTGCCATTTCGATGATTGTGACATCTGTTCCCATATTTTTGTAAAATGAGGCGAACTCAACGCCGATGGCGCCAGAACCGACAACCAAAAGTGATTTTGGTAATGATTTTGGTGTCATTGCTTCGCGATATGTCCAGATTTGTTCGCCGTCGGCTTCGAGGCCTTGAATTTGGCGAGCTCGTGCACCGGTTGCGACGATGAAATTTTCGGCTTCGATTTGTGCGACTTCTTTATTATCGCGGCTTACCGAGATTTTTTTGTTGCTGATAAATTTCGCGAAACCGTCAACGACTTCAACTTTATTTTTCTTCATCAAGCCGGCAATTCCGCCACTTAGACGCTTTGAAACGCCGCGAGAACGCTCAATTATTTTAGCGAAATCGAACTCGACTTTTTGCGCTGAAAAACCGAACTCACCGAGTTTGTGTTGCAATAAATGGTTGACTTCTGAGCTTTTGAGTAGGGCTTTCGTGGGAATGCAACCCCAGTTAAGGCAGATTCCGCCTAGATGATTGGCTTCAACGATTGCTACTTTTAAGCCAAGTTGTGAAGCGCGAATTGCTGCGACATAACCACCAGGGCCGGCGCCAATAACGCATAAATCGAATTTTTTGTTCTCAGTCATTTTTTTATAGTATTTTGTAAAAAAAGCTTTATAATTGCTTATAAAGATGGAATTAATGAAGATAATATAGCGATTTTATTAAAATTCAACCAAATTATAATGAATTTAGAAATAGAAAATTATTTTAATCAAATCAGGTCTTCTCTCGCCTTGATTAGGGAGTGTCTTTGATGTAGAAAATCTCACAAAACGTTTAGAAGTTTTAAGTGAACAAGCAAATGACCCTAAGCTTTGGGACTCTAATCTTGAAGCGCAAAAAATATTGAAGGAAAAATCAGTTCTAGAAGATAAAATTAACAGATTAGCTGCTATTGAAAATGGCTTAAAAGATAATTTACAATATTACGATTTGGCCAAGGCGGAGAATGATTCGGGGCTTCTTGGTGATATTGAAAAAAATCTTCTTGAATTAGTGAAATTATCAAGTCAATTCGAGATTGAAAGTTTATTTAGCGGTGAAAATGATGTTAATGATTGCTTCCTTGACATCAATGCTGGGGCGGGTGGAACTGATTCTTGTGATTTTGCTTTGATGTTGCTTCGAATGTATGAAAGATTTGGAATGATCCATAATTTTAAAGTTGAAATTGTCTCGATGCTTGATGGAGAAGAGGCGGGTCTTAGGTCGGCGACTTTAAAACTTGCTGGAAAATATGCTTATGGTTGGCTGAAAAGTGAAATTGGAGTTCACCGCTTAGTGAGAATTTCTCCGTTTAACGCAAATGATAAAAGGCAGACCAGCTTTGCGTCGGTGTGGGTTTATCCACAAGTTGAAGATGATATTGCAATTGAAATTTTTGACAAGGATTTGCGCGTCGACACTTATCGCGCGGGTGGCGCTGGCGGTCAACATGTTAATAAAACTGACTCTGCGGTTAGAATCACACATTTGCCGACCAATATTGTTGTGCAATGTCAGTCTGGTCGGTCGCAAATTAAAAACCGCGCTGAGGCCATGACAATGTTGAAGTCGAGGCTTTATGAATTTGAATTAAAGAAGAAAAGGGCGGTGCAAGATAAAGTCGAAGAAAGCAAGACTGACAATAGTTGGGGACACCAAATTCGCTCATATGTTTTGCACCCATATCAGATGGTGAAAGATTTGCGTTCGGGCTATGAAAGCGGTAATACGCAAGCGGTTTTGGACGGTGAAATTGACGGATTTATCAAGTCAGTTTTGGTTGGCGGGGATTTAAAAAAATAGTTTTTGTTATCGAATTAAATAAATAAATTATGCGTTGTCCGTTTTGTGGAAATATTGAAACACAGGTTAGAGACAGTAGGATTCCCGACGATGGAGAATCGGTAAAAAGGCGACGATATTGTGGCGCTTGCGATTCGCGTTTTACGACTTATGAGCGCGTTCAGCTGCGCGAAATTACGGTGATAAAAAAGAATGGCGAGAAGAGAATTTTTGACCCAGAAAAGCTGAAAAAATCAATTGAGATGGCGGTGAGAAAGCGTCCCGTATCGAATTTGCAAGTTGATAAATTGGTGAATAATATAGTTCGCCAACTTGAAATTGAAGGAGACGCCGAAATTTCATCGCAAAAAATTGGCGAAATGGCGCTCGCTGCGCTTGAAAAGCTTGATAATGTTGCGTTCGTGCGTTTTGCATCGGTTTATAAAAACTTCGAAAAAGCTGATGATTTTCAGAGATTTATCAAGCAAATTACCAAAGAATAATGAAAAAAAATAAAATTACACAAGCTCTTGAGTTTTATCGCGACAACGATTTAAATGAGGTAATTGAAGAAAAATCGCAGAATCATTTTTTGATGCAAGAAAAAAAAATTGAGATTGCAAAAGTTAAAAAAACATTTATAAAACCAATAACATCAACGAACGAGGCACTTTCAAACTTGGCAAAAAAAACTAAGCAAGGCAATGGAGAATTAGCGGATTCTAGCTTAAGCGAGCAAAAATTTGTACCATTGAATGATATTGTAAATAAGGCAAAAAAACTGGCGAAAGCGGCGTCGAATTTGGCCGAGTTGAAAAAAGCGGTTGAAAATTTTGACGGTTGCGGACTCAAAAAAATGGCGACGAATACGGTTTTTTGCGATGGAAATCCGGAATCGAGAATTATGGTGATAGGCGAAGCGCCCGGCAATCATGAGGATTTGCAGGGAATTCCATTCTGTGGAGATAGTGGAAAATTGCTTGACGACATGTTCGCGGCGATTAATTTGGATCGCACGAAGTTTTATATTACTAACGTGATTTTTTGGCGCCCACCCGGAAATCGACGCCCGACCGAAGAAGAATTGGCGATTTGTCGACCTTTCGTTGAGCGCCATATTCAGCTTGTTGATCCGAAAATTATTATTCTGGTCGGCGCGACTTCAATGTCGGCGGTGCTTGGAATTAACGACCCTGTGACGGGAATTCGCGGAAAAGTTATTAAGTTTGATGCGAAATTTATGAATAAAGAAATCGACAGTTTCGTGATTTTTCATCCATCTTATTTAATGCGCCAATCAGGCAAAAAGCGTATCGCGTGGCGGGATATGCTTGAAATTGAGAAGTTTTTGAAGCTTTAATTTTTTGATACAGATAAATAATTTACGAAAAACTTTTGTGAGTGGTGTTAAATTTGTTATAACGACCTCAGTCAATGGGTTTCGCGAATTTAGGTTGAGGCGCTTGGCGCTTGATGAAGAGACCTTAAATCAAAACGATCAACATCGCCGATATTGCGCAAATCAGTGAAAACAGCCAGAAAGACCCAACGACTCTGGCTTCTGACCATCCTAACTTTTCAAAATGATGATGAATTGGCGCCATTAAAAATATGCGTTTTTTGCGGATTTTAAATGAGCCAACTTGCAAAATTACTGAAACCGCTTCGATTACGAAGAGAAGCGAGAGTATGAAAAATATAAATTCTTGTTTGATTATAACTGCCATTAGACCAAGCACTGAGCCAATTGCAAGACTTCCTACGTCTCCCATGAAAATTTTTGCAGGCCTGAAATTGAATTGTAAAAAGCCTAAAAGCGCGCCAATTAATGCGGCGCAAAACAGACGCAATTCTGACGCATTTTTAATGTGTGGAATGTGAAATTTGTTTGATAAATCTGAGCTTGATGCAAAATAAATTAACAATGAAAGGCAAATTAAATTTATGATTGAAGGCACACTGACAAGGCCGTCTAAACCGTCGGTGAGGTTGACTGCGTTTGATGTTCCGACGATAACGAAATTGACGAAAAATATGTAGAGAAATATTCCAAGGCCAATTGAGATGCCGTTTTGAAGCGGGAAGAAAATTCTGGTGTTGTTGTGAATTGCGTCGATTTGACCAAGCCAGACATAAGTTAGGCCGATTATTAAAAATTGAATTACGAGTTTTATGCTGCCACGAAAACCTTTGGGATTTTTGTAAAATACTTTTAGAAAATCATCGATGAAGCCAATTAGGGCAAAGGTTGAAAATACCAAAATAACTGGCCAAATATAAAAACTGTTTTTGCAATCGACAAAAAGTAAAGTTGAAATTATGGTTGATAAAACTATAAAAACTCCGCCAAAAGTTGGGGTGTTTTTTTTGGCTTTAATGTGAGTTTGTGGGCCATCTTCACGAATTGGTTGGCGACAAATTGCCTTATTGTTGATAATTTTTAAGAAAATTTTAATAGAAATAGCAGACAAAACATAGCTAAAAGTTAAGCAAATAGAGAATTTAAGCCAGAAATCTGGCGCGATATTGTTAAAAAATGTTAAATTATTTAGCACTTTATTTTAGTTTAATTTTAGTTGGATAAAACTGAAAATTTATGATAATTTCTGCAAAACTTCTTCCATTTTCATGCCTCGCGAGCCCTTAACGAGCAAAATATCGTCGTTTTCGAGGCAATTTTTTATATCAAGAGAAAGTTCGCTAGAATTTAAATAGGTTTTGAAATTTTTGTCCAGTATTTTTGTTGCTTTTTTCATATTTTCTCCCGCTAAAAGTAATAGATCGATTGATTTTTCTTGTGTTGCGCCCAAAACTTCTTCATGAATTTCGTCAGATTTTTCGCCAAGTTCGAACATGTCGCCCAAAACTGCAACTGTGCGTTTTTTCTTCAAGACATATTTTAAGTCGCTTAAATATTCAATCCCCGCCTTCATCGAAGCAAGATTGGCGTTATAGCTGTCATCGATTACGGTGATATTTTTTTCGCCAATTTTTACATCAAAAACATTTCCTCTTCCTTTCGAAGCTTCAATGTTTTCAAGGCTTTTAAGGCCGTCAGCAATATTTTTTGCAAGCAAGTCAAGACAGGCGGCTATTATTAGCGAGTTGAAAATTATCGCTTTGTGTGATGAGGAAATTTTGTAAGAAATTTCACCATTATTTTTTGTTGTTAATTCAACAATTGAGTGGTTCGCATCTTTAGTTTCAAGTGATTTGAGGCAATATTGACTTTGTAAATTTTTACCAAAAGATAAAATATTTTCCGGTTTTAAATTTTGTTTTTCAGCTTGTTTTTTTAGAAAGTTAAAATGAATATTGTCGCCGTTTATTATTGCGATTCCTTCATTATCAAGACCCGCGAAGATTTCTGATTTTGCGAGAGCAATTTCACCTTCGTTTTTAAAATTTCCGATATGCGCAGAAGTAATGTTGGTGATGATTGCGACGTCAGGTTTTGCAAGCTTTGTTAGTGGTTCAATTTCTCCAAGATGATTCATTCCCATTTCAAGAATTGCAAATTCACTATCAAGAGGAATGTTGCAAACAGTGAGCGGAAGGCCGAAATGATTATTTAAATTGCCACTTGTCGCGTAAGTTTTTCCTTGTGTTTTAAAAGCTGATTTTAACATTTCTTTTGTGCCGGTTTTGCCAACACTGCCGGTGATTGCGATGATTTTTGCGTTAGTTCTTTTTCGCGCAAATTTCGCTAAATCATAAAGTGTTTTAAATGTATCTTTAACTAAAATTAAATTTTTGTCAGGATTGTTTTTGAAGAAAATTTCATCTTGAATTATCGCCGCTTCGCAAGCCTCAGCAAAGGCTTGGTCAAGAAAATCGTGACCGTCATTATTTTCTCCTTTTAGGGCGATAAAAAGTTTATTTTTTGCGGCTTTTCTGCTGTCAATTACAACTTCGTCGATTAATGGTTGCTTTAAGTTTTGGTCAATAATTTGACCTTCCATTGCCGCAATCAAGTCGTTTTTTGTGTATAACATATCGTATTTTAAGTCGTTTAAATTTCGCCTTTCTCGAATCTCGCGCCAAATTTTTGGATAATTTTTGAAGCTAGAGAATTTCCGAGCCAAGCTGATTTTTCTAGTTCATAATTCTCGACAAGGCCAAATAAAAAGCCAGCCGCGAAGCAATCTCCGGCGCCAGTTGTGTCAATTAAATTCGTGACTTTTTCGCCCGCAATTTCATAATGATTGTTTTGTGAAAACACGACGCAACCTTTTTCACTTCTTGTAACGGCCGCGATTAAATTTTTATTATTCGCGAAGAAATTTTGCAATTGTGTAAAATTATTTTCTTCAATATTTTTTACCGCTAATAATTCTTGCATTTCGGCTTCATTGGCGAATAAAATATCAAGATCATTTGTGATGAGATCAATAAAATCAGCCTTGTGGCGCGCTACACAAAAAGAGTCTGATAATGTGAACGCGATTTTTACATCATGTTTTTTTGCCAAAGAAATCGCCTTTTTTAAAGCGGAAATCGTGTCTTTTTGATCCCACAAATAACCTTCTAAATAAAGTATTTTTGCAGATTTAATATCGTCTTCTAAAATGTCTTCTTCTCTAATTTGTGAGGCACAGCCAAGAAAAGTGCACATTGTGCGTTGTGCGTCTTTGCTCACCAAAATGAAAGATTTTGCTGAAGTTTCAACTGCAAATTTTTTCGACAGAAATTCTACGCCGATTTTTTTTACTTCGTCGATAAATTTTCGGCCGAAATTATCAAGTGAAACTTTTCCGATAAAAGCGGTTTCGCCACCAAGATTTGCAATTGCTGCGATCGAGTTTGCGACTGATCCTCCTGACGTAATTTTCACCGCTTTAATTCGCGATAATTTATCCGCAGTTCCTTCGTCAATAAGCGACATTGAACCTTTTATCAATAAATTTTCTTGCAAAAAAGCATCGTCAATTTCGCAAACAACGTCAACAATCGCGTTGCCAATTCCTATAATTTTTTTTGTCATTTTATTTTGTTAATTATTAGATTTTTCTCAAAAACTTCGCGCAATTTTTCTTCTAATCCAAAGCAAGGATTAATCACAAATAATCCGCAAGAATTCATTTTATTTTCAAGATTATTGCCGTTTTGAAATATTATATGCACAATTTCTTTAAATTTCAAATTTTTAATGCTGTCATAGAAGGCTTCCAGAATTTTTTGATCATTTTCTTTGTTTATTATCGGGTGCCAAACCAGATAAATGCCGTGCAAAAAGCGCTTCTGAGCCTCTTCTAAGCTTTTGATAGTTTTTTCATAATCTTTACTGATAAGGTCGCTGTTTTTTTCAAAAGCGGGGTCGATTAGAATTAATCCTCTTTTTTCAAGCGGTGGAAGCTTTGATTTTGTTAGTTCGAAACCATTTTCATTCAAAAAGGAAATATTTTGTTTTCCGGCTAAATTTTCCTTTAATTTTAAGAATTCCTCATTTTTTATTTCGGCGAAAATTGCGCGATCTTGTGGGCGTAGAAAATGTTTGATAATATAGGGCGAGCCCATATAAAATTTGAGGTTTCGCGCCGAAATCTTGTCTGTTTCGTTAATCTTTTCTAAGATTTTAATATAATTTTCAATTAGCGGATTTTTTAAATCACAATTTTTTATGAAGTGATAAATTCCGTCTAAAGCTTCGCCTGTTTTGATTGCGGGCTCATCTTGCAAATCATATTTCGCTGACCCAGAGTGGGTATCGAGCGCGAAAAATGGAGTGTCTTTTTGATGGAGTTTTTCGAGGCAGAAAATTAAAGTAAGATGTTTAATTATGTCAGCAAAATTTCCGGCGTGATAATGATGATTATAATTCATATTTGATTATTTTGCGCGCGAAAACTTCATAATTTTTAACCAAAAAACCAGCCGGTTATGATGTAGTTTAATAATAATATCGAGATTGATGCTGCCACGACCGCGTTGGTTGTGGCGATTCCAACTCCCTCAGCGCCACCTTTCGAATTATAGCCAAAATAACAGCCCATAATTGAAATTACGAAGCCAAAAAATAAAGCTTTGGTGAGGCCTGAAACTACGTCGATTGTTTCAAGAAACTTGAAAGTGCTTGAAATGTAAGGGCCCGAAGAAAAGCCAAGTGAGTGTACGCTGACTAAATATCCGCCCATAATGCCGATAATGTCGGCGATTAAAACTAAAAATGGCAGCATTAATAATCCGGCGATAACGCGGGGCGCTACTAGATATTTGAAGGGGTTGGTCGATAATGTGCGAAGTGCGTCAAGTTGTTCGGTGACGCGCATTGTGCCAATTTCTGCGGCCATCGATGCGCCAACGCGTCCGGCGACCATAAGTCCAGCTAATACGGGGCCAAGTTCGCGCGTGATTGACAATGCGACGACTGTGGCGATTGTGCTTTCGGCGTTGAAGCGCGAGAATCCAGAATAGCTTTGCAGCGCCAAAACTGCGCCACTAAAAATTGCAGTCAGGCCAACAACGGGAAGCGAAAAATAGCCAATTTGTAAAAATTGTTTTAAGATTAGGCGAGGGTAAAAAGGCGGCGTCAAAGAATGTCTGATTGCGCTGAAAGTGAAAATTGCAATATCGCCAATTTTACTTAAATTGTCAAGCGTGAAGGCACCAATTTTCCCTAGGAAAGAAAGCGTTTTTGCAATCATTTTTTGTCGATTTTTGCTTGAAAAAATAAAAATAATTAGCTATATTATAAACAAAGTTAATTAAAACTCAAATGTTTTTGAGTTTATCAAATTAGTGCTAAATTTGCTAAATTTTGGGCGAATTATTAAAAAAATAAAATAAAAATGCCAAAATTTAGGCAAAAAAAGACATTACCATATTCAGCAAATAAAATTTATGATTTGGTGATGGATGTTGAAAAATATCGTGAATTTTTGCCTTGGTGTAAACAAGCGAGAATTGTTGAAATTTTGTCGAAAGAAAATTTGCAGGCCGATTTGCTTATCGATTTTAAAGGTTTTCTTGAAAAATATCGCTCAGACGTCAAGCATTTTAAAGATGAAAATGGTGTTTATGTCGTTGAGACAAGAGCGATTAACGGACCTTTTCAATCACTTTTTAGTGAATGGAAAATTGTGAATTTAGGCGAGGAAGATTCTTGCGAAATTGAGTTTTTTATCGAATTTTCATTTAAGTCATTTCTTCTTGAAAAAATGATCGGAGTTGTGTTTGAAAATGCGGCGCAAAAGATGGTCAAGTCTTTTGAAGACAGGGCGCGAGAGTTATATGTTGCGCCCTAAAATACTTTTGTGATGTTAGAATTATTGGCACTCACATCTGGCGAAGTTGATGGTTTTTCCTCTGCTATTTTTGCTTTAGACAAATCAAGATTCATCGGCAAAATAACCATCGTGCGACCTTTCAAATGAAGCCTTCTTAGCATTGTGTAAGAAATGTGATTATATAATAATTGCGTGATTACATTGTCGTTGTCAAAGACGAATTTCGTGCCAAAAAACGTCGTGTTTGGATAATCTTTAATTACGCGGTCTGTTAGTTGTTCGATTTTGTCGGCGACGTCGGTTCCATATCCAACATAGGCTTTGGCGAAGCGTCCGTTGGCGTTGCAATAATTGCGATATTTGCGCAACATTGTCTTGGTTTTGCGTCTCATTTCGCGCCACTTTTTTTCTTCGCTGAAAGTGTTAGAATCGAATTCTCCGACGGTGACAAAAATAAAATTCTTGAAAATTCCCGGAAATGTTTTTTTGATCGAAAGCAAGCAATTCATGCCGCTGCCAAAAGTTTGATCGACGATTACGGCCGCTGTTGGTGCGTTTTTGTCGACTTTCTCGGTGATAATGCATTCGGCGATATTTTCATAATCAGAAAATTGAGTTTC
>CAMCFD010000032.1 GCA_945874115.1 Rickettsia typhi
GCAAAATCAATCAGTCTTGAAGAAACCGCCAAATTATTGCAAATTCGCGGAAATGCAATGGCAAAATGTGGCGAAAAAACTCAAGGCGCAATGGCCGCAATTCTTGGTGTTGAAATTTCAGTTGCTGAAGAAATAGCGCGCATGGCCGCTCAAAACGACATTTGCCAAGTTGCCAACGATAATTCTGTCGGACAAATCGTTATCAGCGGATCAAAAGCCGCCGTCGAACGCGCGCTTGAAATTGCGAAAGCGAAAGGCGCGAAACGTGCGATAATGTTGCCAGTTAGTGGCGCATTTCATTCTGAGTTAATGGCTGACGCGTCAATTGCGATGGCTGAAGCGCTTGAAAAATCTGAAATAAAATCACCAATTATTCCGCTAGTTGCCAACGTCACTGCGTCAATAACAACAAGTCCGACAGAAATAAGAGATTTGTTAGTAAAGCAAATCACCGGATCAGTAAAATGGCGCGAGACAATGTTGTTCATGGAAAAAAACGGCATCGAAGAAGTTATCGAAATCGGCTCGGGAAAAGTTCTCTGCGGATTGGTTGGGCGAACTTGCGCTAACATGAAATCTCGCTCAATTCAAGGCGTTGAAGACTTAAAAACATTCGTCGCTTAAGAATATGAAAAGTAAAAAAATTTTATCGCAAGCATTAAGAAATAATTTATTAAGAAGAAAAATGTCAAACCAAGAACCGAAAAAATTGCACCAAATCTACGAAGGAAAAGCAAAAACGCTTTTTGCAACTGATGATGAAAATTTGTTAATTCAATATTTCAAAGACGACGCGACTGCTTTTAACAACTTAAAGAAAGATGTTATTTCTGAAAAAGGTTTGTTAAATAACGCAATTTCAGAATTTATAATGCTTGAAATCGCGAAAAATAATATCCCGACACATTTCGTCAAAAAACTTAATTCTCGCGAACAGCTTGTAAAAAAAGCGACGATAATTCCTCTTGAAGTCATTGTGCGAAATATCGCTGCGGGGTCAATGGCCAAAAGACTTGGCATTGAAGAAGGCCTGAAATTAACAGCTCCGGTTTTCGAAATTTGCTATAAAAAAGACGAACTTGGTGACCCGCTAATTAACGACGATCACGCCATTAATGTTTTGCAAGTTATCACAAAATCACAGCTTGACGAAATTAAAAATTACACATTGAAAATCAATGAAATTTTACAGAAATTATTTTTGGCAGCCAAAATAAAATTGGTCGATTTTAAAATTGAATTCGGTTTTGACGCTGATGAAAAAATCATGCTTGCTGACGAAATAAGCCCTGACAGCTGTCGTTTGTGGGATGTTGAAACTCTCGAAAAACTCGACAAAGACCGTTTTCGCCGCGATTTGGGCGGGCTTGTTGATGCTTATAAAGAAGTTGCAAAAAGATTAGGCGTTAAATTATAAAAACTATTTTACAAAAAATATTATGAAAATAAGAATTATCATCACTCTAAAAAAAGGTGTTTTAGACACTCAAGGAAAAGCAATTGAAGCTTCTTTAGTAAAAAATTTAGGATTCCCACAAATCTCGCAAGTGCGCCAAGGAAAGGTCGTAGAACTTGAAATCAACGAAACTGACAGCGCAAAAATAAAAGAAATCGTCGATCAAATTTGCGACAAGCTTTTAGTAAATAAAATTATGGAAAATTATAGTTTTGAGGTTTTGTAATTCATATTTGCGGGAGGGCGAGGCAAGGGCGTCATTGCACGGCAGCGCCCCCACAAATTAACGATTCTTCATTCTCTTGCGATAATGTTGTGGCAATTCAAACGTGCCAATCCACATTCCGCGTCCATTTTCTTTCGCTTCTTCTTCTAATTTAATTAATTCAGGATTGCTCTTTTTAAAGCTGTAAACCACGGCCATTCCGCGTTTTAACATTTCTTTATTCATCGAAATTTCGCCAACAAAACATTCGCCTAAATATCTTTTGTAAACGTCGAGTTTTCCATAATAACAAACCACATTTTTTTTGTCCGCGAAATTTATTAAATATTCTTTCGATTTCAAGCCGCAAGCATATTCTTCGCTATTTTCGTCGAAGCAAGTTTGCTTTGTTTCTGGCGCGTCAATCCAAATTAAACGCACTCTTTTTTCGCCAATCTTAATTGTGTCGCCATCAGTCACGCTTGCGATTCCCTCAATTTTTTTGTCGAGAATTTCTTGACTATAACTTCCCATCGAAGTTGCATCATTACTGACTTCAAAGCCGAAATATAATATTGATACAAAAAATATTGCTATCAAAATCGGATTTGTTTTTTTTAGTTTTATTTTTAGCATATTGATTAATTTTTTTAATATTTCGTTTTTTATCGATCTTGTTCCAGTTGATCGCATAATTTTATTTTTTATAATCCCTGTTTATGCGCGAATCGGATAATTTAAAACTAGAGCCATATTTTTAGCCTACATAAGAAATGCAAGGTTTTGCAGGAATTGCGTTATTGCAAAATAATGATATTTTGATTTATTTTTTTCAAAGAAAAATCGCGAAAATTTAATTTTTCTCCAGAAAATTTCCGGCTAAATAAAGTGATCCGCAAACTAAAACCAGCTTATTTTTATCTAAAGACGAACCAGATTTTGCGCCTTCATCAAGTTTTGCGACAAAATCAAAAGCCTCGTCGAAATCACCGACTGCGACCGAATTTATCGACAAACTTTGCGCAATTTTAACAATTTCTTCGCTACTTCGCGATTTTGGCTCGTTTTCGATTGGAAGTGCGATTAAAAAATCAATTTCGGAGCGAATTTTTCGTAAAAATCCCTCGCAATCTTTGTCTTTTAACATCGAAAAAATCAAGATTCGTTTTGATTCGCGTTTTGATTGCAAAAATTCGAAAACAGTCGCGGCGCCCGCCAAATTATGACTTCCATCTAAAAAAACTTCGCCCGAAGCAATTTTTGCGAAAAATCGACCAGAAGTAATTTTTTGCAACCTCGCAAGCCAATTAGCTCTAAGCAAAGCTGATTTTATCGCATTTTCCTTGACAAAAACTAAATTTTGTGATATGGCTGCGTTTAAGGCAAGTGCGGCGTTATGAATTTGGTGCGTTCCGGTCAAATTTGCGGGAAGAGGTAGGGTCATTTTTTTTCGCCAAATTTGTTCTTTCTGGTGTTCATTTTTTTCGCCAAAATCAACTTTAGCATCATATAAAAAATTCCAACAATCTTGAAGAATTTCAACATCAAAATCTTCGCCAAATATTTTAACTTCGCTATACATTTTTGCCGCTTGATTTTTTATAACCTCAAGTGCGTCATCATTTTGTTTTGCGACAAAAACGGGACAATTTTTCTTGATAATTCCGGCTTTTTCAAACGCAATTTTTGCTAAACTATCGCCCAGAAATTCATCGTGGTCGAAAGAAATTGGTGTTATAATCGTGCATAAATTTTTCTCGATAACGTTCGTGGCGTCAAGTCTTCCGCCCATTCCGGTTTCAAGTAATAAAAAATCGGCCTTGATTTTAGAAAAGGCTAAAAACGCCGCGACCGTGATTGCTTCAAAATAAGTTGGTGTGATTTTTGGCTCAATTTCGCAAGCATTTTTGCATGCAAGCAAACATTCGTTTAGAAAATCATCGCTGATTTTTTCTCCGACAAGAACAATTCTTTCATTAAACTCAACAAGGTGAGGCGAGGTATAACAATGAACCAGCTGGCCGTTTTCTTCTAAAATTGCGCGCAAAAAAGCAAGAGTCGATCCTTTGCCATTGGTGCCCGCAATATGAATTGTCGGCGGAAGTTTTTGGTGTGGATTGCCCACGCGACCAAGCAAATCAAAAACGCGAGACAGGCCTAAATCGATGTTGCGATATCCAGTTGGGTTTGGCCAAAATGGTAATTTCATGGCTGTTTGAGGAAGATTTGATAGACGCGATATAAATGATAATTGAATTGAGCGCCGAAAATAAAAATTAAATTTACGAGGTAAAAAAACATCAGATAAATCATGATTCCGGCAAGACTTCCGTAGATAAAATTAAATTGCTGAAATTGGCTTAGATAATATAAAAAAGCCTTTTGGGTTATTGTCCACAAAATCACTGTAAACACCGCTCCGGGGAAGGTTCTGGTTATTTTTTGCTTAACATTTGGAATTGCATAATAAAGAAGCGAAACCGCGCAAGCAAGGAAAATAAAGATTATAAAATGGTCTAAATTCGGCAAGTTGTGATTTAAGAAAAAGTTCAGTAATAATTCGATTTCGCTGCCTTTGAAAATTGTGGGAATTATGACGAAAAGCATGATGACCGCGGTGATGCTGAAGGTGATGATGAAAAATTCGATGACACTGATTAAGCGGCGCAGCAAATAAGGCGGCGGCAAATGAACGCGATAAGCGCGATTTAATATTGTGCGAAGACCCTCAACGGATGATGACGCTGTCCAAATTACGCCAATAATTGCGATTGTCAGGAAGCTTTGTGGCGGGCCAGAAATTATTTCTTCAATGCGTGGAAGCAATGCTGACGCGGCTTCTTGCGGAAGTGAATTGATTGTCGCATAAATTGCTTTGGCGCCAAGCTCGTCTCCGCCGACATTTCCGATAATTGAAATTAGGAAAATTAGGAACGGAAAAAGCGAGAAAATGCTCAAAAAAGCTAGATATCCAGCGTGTTCAATTCCATCTTGGCGAACGGTGTCAACCAAAGACATGCGCAAAACTTTCAGCGGAATTATGCAATATTTGTGAAAATTATAAGTAAGTTTTCCACGTTTTCTTGAACTTCTTATTTTTATTTTTAACATTTTTAAAAAATATAGCGGAAATTAAAATTTGGTATGTGTCCCATAATAACAAGCATGAGATTAGCTCAATTTTGTTAGAATATCAGGCAAATATTTTTAGATATTTACTAAATTAATTTGCAAATAAAACTCGCGCTACCTAGCATTCTTTTTTGAAAAAATAGCCATCGATAATAAATCTTTCTCGTGCAAAAATTGCTTGCGATTCTTTTCTTTTGGTTTCAAGATTTCCGATTATGTTTTTACATCCGAAATTCAGCGCTTGCCAATCGACCCATTTTAGAAGCATTTTTCCGACGCCAATTCCTCTGCGCTGGCGGTGAATCATGAATTCTTCGATCTCGATTGATTTTCCAAAACGCAATTTGCGGATTATGCGAATTCCCACGACTCCAATGCAAAGGCCGTTATCTTCAAACACGCCGGCCATTTTATAGCCACGCTGCATCATATTTAAAACATCTTCAATATAAGTTTCGGCGTTTAGATTTTCGTATATCTGCAACAACACCGCAAAAGTTTGCGCTACATCTTCCTTTGTCTGAATTTCTTTTAGTTGCATTTTAAATTTAGATAGTTTATCAATTATCGAATCTTAACAATAATTAAATCAATTTTTTTTAAAAAAACAATATAAATCTCTATGCCTAGCAGACTTATTTCTCAAATTGCGGTTATTTCTGATATTTTTGTTGAAAAATATACTCAAGAACTTCGTGGTTCTAGCAAAATTGTGGCTGATAAAGTTGAAAAAATTTTTGCATGGCAAAAGAATCCGCAAGATGTGACTTTTGAAGAATTTTTAAGAGCGGAATTTGAAATTGAAAGCGAAGAAATTGATTTTAAAGATTTGCGCAATCCAAATTTGATTGCAACGCTTGATCATTATGCAAAAATCAATGATGTTTTGAAGAAGTTGAGAGTTATTGCTAATCAACAATATGCAACTGAAGAACTGCCGAATTTGACGGCAGATTCTCTCGAATATGTTTTGCGCAATTTCAAAGACAGAGAAGCATCGCCCCAAGATGTGCAAAAATGTCTTGATCAGGCAAGATTTACGCCAGTTTTAACAGCGCATCCAACAAACCCAACTTCGGTTGAATATACGAAAGTTGCGATGGAATTGGCCGAGGCTTTTGCTGATGGAAAATGGGATTTATTTGGCAAAAAATTGAAGGAAGTTTTTAAGGTTGAAATGTCTGGTGAGAAAAAAACGCAAGCTCAAGAAGTGGAAGAATTGTTGTTATATTTCAGAGGGATTTATGATGGATTACCTTTGCAATATGAAACGATGCAGAAGTCGGTGGATAAATTTTATCCTAGCTTAAAATTGCCGCAAAATATGACTCAAGTTGCAATTTGGGGGCCGGGCGATGGCGACGGGAATCCAAATTCTACGGAAGCAAGTTTGAGAAGTTGCGTGCAAGAATTTGGGAAAGCAATTAAAGAGAAATATCAACAAGATCTTAAAAAAATTGGTATTGATGTTGACATGAAACATTTTAAAGATGTTGAAGGATTTTTGGGCTATTTGCAAGGCTATAAAAAATCGGCTAATGAAGAGCGAGATTTTGCGATGGTCAAAAAATTAGATGCATTAATTACCAAAGTTCACACTTTTGGATTTCATTATGCCAAAATTGACATGAGGCACGAAGCTAATGATATCATGAATGCGACTAAGCAATTGGTTAAATATGGATTTAAAACTTTTTATCCACAACGTGAAATTCCTGATCTTGAAAATAAAGAGAATTTGGAAATTTTGTTGAGAGATGAAAATATAATGGCGGTGATTCAAAATTTGGATTATAAAAAATGCAATTTTGAACCAAAACATGATGAATTAACTAAAAGACTTTTTGGAAGATTTCAAGTTGTGGCGCAAAATCCAGATTTTTTCCGTCAGGTTATTATCGCTGAGTTTAAAGATCCGGTGCAAATTGCTGCGACATCTTTTTTGCTTCGCGCAACTGGAAATAAATTTGGAGAAAAAGGTGCGCTTCCAATCACGCCGCTTGCTGAATCAAAAGAAGATTTAGAAAAATTGCCTGATGACATTTGTGCATCTTTTGACGATAAAGAATATTTTGAGCATATCAGACAAACGAAACAAGTGTTTTTCATGATTGCAAAAAGTGATGCACAAAGAAGATCGGGCCCTGGCGTGCATTATGCGCAAAAATATACAATTGTTGAATCACTCGAAGCGATATTTACTGACTTAATTGAGAAGGGTGAAAATCCGTCTTTATATGATGTTGTGCCTTACAATGGTGGCGGCAACGCTTTGCAAAGAGGCGGCGGAAGAATCACGGAAGTCAACGCAATTTATGGAAGATATGCTTTGGCGGCCGTAAATAGGTTAAGAGAAAAATATGCCAATCGACCAGAAATTGTAGTGCAAATTGACAAAATTATAATCAAAGCGCCATTTTTAACAACGCAAGGTCAACAAAATGGCATTTTATATGGAGCGCCAGAAGTTGCTGCTGCGACTTGCGAGGCGTTTACATCTCAGGCGGTTCATGCGGCTGCGAAATTTGCTGGATTGATTCCTGATAATGAAATTGACGCGAAAATTACGAAAGAACAGGTTCTGGATATTATCACCAGATTTGATATATCGCATTTTCCGGCGCGTCTTCAAGCCTTGATTGCAAATGAAGCGTCAACGGTGCAAGATTTGCTTGGCAATCCTGAATTGCGCGATTTTTACAAAGCAGCAGTTGAAGACTTGCTTCATGAATTGTCAGAAGTGGCTGTTGATCATTATGTTGATCACATCGGCACAGAAACCATGAAAGAAATGACTCCGGTTGTGGCTTTGATGACAAAAGGTCCGTGGCTTTTTACGGTCAATAACAACCTTTCTTCAAGGCCATCAGTCAGGGCTGTTGCTGAGTCGCAAGGCGAGACTATTGGCGGCGCGCAAGGTGCCAAAAAATCTCTCTTGCAACAAAGAGCGATTGGAACAGAAAAATTATGCGCCCATTCTGGCACTAATATTCTCACTTGGTTTGGCTGGTCAAAAGCCATTGAAGCGATTAAAACAGAAGGATTTGATCCGCATGCAATTTATGCATCATCAAAAACTTTCCGCGATTCAATGCGCTCTGCGGCCACTTCGATTGCTATGACAAATTGGGACAAGGCGTGGCAAACATTGCTTGGTCAAGAAATGCCCGACAGCGCTCATGTTCATTATTTTGAAGCGCTTCAAGCTTCTTACAAAGAAAAAATGGAGCAAGGAAGGCAAGAAGAAATAAGCGACGAAGAATCATTGTGTTTCTTGAAAGGTGAAGCTGAGAGAACTGCTCGATTAATTTATCAAGCAATCACAGGAAAAGAGCCAGCGCGAGATTTTCAACTTCTAGAAAAATTCACTATTCTTCAAGAAGAAATTGACTTAAGAAAAGAAAACACAGTTTTTGGAGATGAGCTAGAAGGTTTAATGAATGCTTTGGCAAACAAATTTCCGCGCGAATCTTTTGATCGAGAATTAAAGAAGCTTGTTCAAGAAGTTTATTGTGCAACAGAAACCTCAAGCACTGCGCCAATTGGTGCGATTAATACTATCACAAGACATAAAGAGTTAGCAGCAAGTGAAAAAGATGAAATTATAAGTCCTGATTTTTTTGACGAGGAAGATATTGATTTGGTATTTAAGATGAAACAAGCTCGACAAGAGGGAGTTCCGCTATTTCATAGAGCTAATGAAATGAAGGCTCAAATGCATGAAGTTCCGACAAATGTCGCATTTAAGCACTCGGCGGCGGCTTTGTATGAACGTAGCACTGGCCAAGCATTTGGCCAAGCATTATAGTATTTTTCTTGACAAATATGAGAAATATGGTATAATTTTTGCATATTTTTATTGCGTGGGTGATTTGCGGATTGCCTCGCAAATTTGCGTTGAAAAACGCGCAAAAAACACAAATTTTCAAAAATGACAAAAAACACAGTAAAAAAAGTCGTTCTAGCCTACTCTGGCGGGCTTGACACCTCGGTCATATTAAAATGGCTGCAAGAAGAATATAATTGCGAAGTTGTTACTTTTACCGCAGATTTAGGGCAGGGCGAAGAGCTTGAGCCAGCTCGCAAAAAGGCTGAAGCCATGGGCGTTAAAGAAATTTTCATCGAAGATTTGCGCGAAGAATTCGTCCGCGACTATGTGTTTCCAATGTTTCGCGCCAACACACTTTACGAAGGCGTTTACCTTTTAGGAACCTCAATCGCGCGCCCGCTAATCGCCAAAAAACAAATCGAAATCGCCAAAAAAGTCGGCGCTGACGCAGTTTCTCACGGCGCAACCGGAAAAGGCAACGACCAAGTTCGCTTCGAGCTCGGATATTACGCCAACAAGCCCGACATCAAAGTCATCGCACCTTGGCGCGAATGGGATTTAAACTCACGCACCAAGTTGATTGCTTACGCCGAAAAGCACGGAATCCAGATCGCAAAAGACAAGCGCGGCGAATCGCCATATTCGGTCGACGCCAATTTGCTTCACACTTCAAGTGAAGGGAAAGTTTTGGAAGACCCAGCTCAAGCGGCTCCAGAATATGTTTATCAACGCACGGTTTCGCCTGAAAATGCGCCAGATAAAGCCGAAATAATCGAAGTTTCGTTTAAAAATGGCGATGCTTGTGCGATTAACGGCGAAAAAATGTCACCTGCAACCTTGCTTACAAAATTAAACGAACTTGGTGGACGCAATGGAATAGGGCGCCTAGACCTTGTTGAAAACAGATTTGTCGGAATGAAATCGCGCGGCGTTTATGAAACTCCGGGTGGAACAATCTTATTGACTGCTCACCGCGCAATCGAATCAATCACTCTTGACCGCGAAGCTGCGCATTTAAAAGACGAATTAATGCCAAAATATGCCAGCTTAATTTATAACGGATTTTGGTTTTCGCCAGAGCGCGAAATGTTGCAAGCTTTAATCGACAAATCGCAAGAAAATGTCGAAGGCGATGTGACGCTAAAACTTTACAAAGGTTCTGTGAGTGTAGTTGGGCGCAAATCGCCGAAAAGCCTTTATTCAGAAGCTCACGTGACTTTTGAAGAAGACACCGTTTATGACCAAAAAGATGCTGCTGGCTTTATCAAATTAAATGCGCTAAGACTTCGCATTGGCGCTAGAATGAAAAAATAAGTTCATGAAATCGGAGCGTGCAAATTTTTGGCGCTCTATTTTTCTAAAATCACGACTTAAGATTAGGCAATATCATCTTAACTTCAAAATCACCATTTTAGGATAAAATTTCACAGAAAAGACGCTCTTATCAAGATATTTTAATATTTTAGACCGAGAATATGAATGTGAAGCGCTGATTTCGAAGTTAATTTTTATATATTGACAAGAAGCGAGGAGGGCTTAAAATACACTTTTTACACGAATGAAATAAATCCTTCTCTCTTAATTTCTCCAAAAAATCAAGCACTGAAGTCTCAAAAATTTATCTCGCGCTCGCTTTCGAAGATTTAGTTTTTGAGCGAGACTCAGGGTTAGGATTATCCTTTTCGTCTTTTTCTTTTTTTAGTTCAATGATGTCATTAACCAATAAGTTTCTTATATTTTGCGCCAAAACCTTCACTAAATTTGATTTAGTATATTCCTCAGCGGTGTGTGTTCCATAGCGATTTAACTGAACGTCATAGTTATCACTTGCCGAAGTAAAACCTTTCGCAAGCAATTCGCCGGTTTTTAGGTCGAAAAATTTATAAGTTAAGTTTAGTGTGATTTTATTTCGCCCAGAAGCACCAGTCGAAGTTAAGAAAGTTGAGCCAATAGATTCGGCTAAAGTTAAAACAACGAAATATTTCGGTTCAGCTTTTATAGAGTTTGGATTGAATAAATCGTAAAGAGAATTGCGTAATTCTTGAGTTAGGCGACCCTCATTTTTTTGAATTTTAATCGAAGCTAATTCTTGTTCATACGAAATATCTGATTTGCTTTCGCGATAAATAACTTGAAATCCACAAGAAGAAATGACGAGCAAAAGAGAAAATATTTTTACGAAATTTTTTATCATAATTGCAAATTTTAGAGAAAATAAAAAACGCGAAAAAAATTAACTTTTTTTATTTTTCAGCGCGTTTTTAACGAATTCTACAAAAACCGGATGTGGCTCAAACGGCTTAGATTTAAGCTCTGGGTGAAATTGAACACCAATAAAAAATGGATGATTTTTCATTTCAATAATTTCAGGCAATTGACCGTCGGGTGAAATTCCCGAAAAAATCATATTCTTGTCTTCGAATTGTTTGCGATAATTTATGTTCACCTCATAACGATGACGATGTCTTTCTGAAATTTCACTTTTGCCATAAATTTTTGCCGCGAGTGAATTTGGTTTTATCTTGCATTCATAGGCGCCAAGTCGCATTGTTCCACCAAGATTTTTTTCGTCGCCTTTTACTTTATTATTTTTTGCGTCAAGCCATTCATTCATTAATCCGATAACAAAAGTACCCTTTTTGGCAATTTCGCTCGACGTTGCATCTTTGATTTTCAAGACATTGCGCGCAAATTCAATTACGGCCATTTGCATACCAAAACAAATCCCGAAAAACGGAATTTGTTTTTCGCGCGCAAATTTTATCATTTCGATTTTTCCTTCACAGCCATCTTCGCCAAATCCACCCGGAACAAGAATCGCATTAACATTATGCAATTTTTCCAAAGTTTGTGCGTCAATTTTTCTGGCGTTAATCCAAACAATATTTGCTTTAATCTTTAGTGAAAAAGAAGCGTGATCGATCGCCTCAAGCAATGATTTATAAGAGTCGCGATAATCGATATATTTTCCGACAATGGCAATATTAACTTCATCTTTCGGATTTTCTATCGCATCTTTAATTTTAATCCATTTCGTCAATTCTGGTTTTGTCTTGTAATCAAGGCCAAAAAATTTCAATAATTCTGTGTCAAAACCATTTTTGTGATAAACCAGCGGAACTTCATAAATATTTCCGACATTTGGTGCCGCAATCACGCGATTTAGCGGAACCGAGCACATTTTGGCGATTTTTTCAAGTTGCGATTTATCGATAGCTCTTTCAGCGCGGCATAATAAAACCGTAGGCTGAATGCCGATTGATCTTAATTCTTTAACTGAATGTTGTGTTGGTTTTGTCTTAATTTCGTTCGCACTTTCAATGTATGGAAGAAGCGTCAGGTGAAGAAATGCGCATCTTTTTCGGTTTAAATCATCGTCAGTCATTTCATAATCAAGCTGGCGAATTGCTTCGAAAAAGGGCAGGGCTTCAATGTCACCAACGGTTCCACCAATTTCGCAAAGCGTGAAATCGACGCCATCAATGTCGTTTAAAATGAATTCTTTAATCAAGTCAGTAACGTGTGGAATCACTTGTACCGTGCCTCCAAGATAATCTCCGCGTCTTTCTTTCGATAAAAGTTTTTGATAAATTTGACCAGCGGTAACGTTGTCAGATTTTTTAGCATTGACGCCCGTAAAGCGTTCATAATGGCCTAAGTCAAGGTCGGTTTCTGCACCATCTTCGGTGACAAAAACTTCGCCATGTTGAGTTGGACTCATTGTGCCTGGGTCAAGATTTAAATAAGGATCAAGTTTTCTTAAACGCACAGAATATCCTCGCGCCTGAAGCAAACTCGCAAGAGCGGCCGAAGCTAAGCCTTTTCCAAGCGAAGAAACTACTCCACCAGTAATAAAAATAAATTTAGTTTTTTTCGAAAATTTTGAATTATTTTTATCCATTTACCTATTTTTAATTATAATTTTATGTTTACAAAAAAACTATTTTCCTTCCATAATGCGCTTCACCAGTTGATCGATGGTTGGCACGAAACCGTTGTCATAATATGAATCGGTTGCGAAACGATAAGCGCTGTGTCCTGCGAACATGAGCTGATTTTCAATGTCAATTCCTTGACGAACTTCTTGCAATGTTTTTTGGATACAGAAGCTGCGCGGATCGGCCTTTTTATCGGTCGAATAATGCATTTCTTCTTTGTCAGACCAATTACTGAAGCGGCACTGACTTAAACAGCCCATGCAATTTATTTGGTCGGTGACAATTTGCATTGCTTTTGATTTGTCGACAAACATCAAAGTCTCGTCCGGAGTTTTCATTCCTTCGGTAAATCCCGCATTGTTCCAAGCATCAACGCTTGGCTTGTCTTGTGGCTTAATGTAAACAAAGCGACCGCGACTTCCGAATGGAATTTGCGCGCTAAATGTTTCGTCGGCCTTCGCACGATATTCAACTTGTCTGATTTCGCGACCTTTTAGTTCTTGAATAAATGCATTTTCAATCGCTGACGAATAAAACCCAGTCGGACTAAAGCGATTTAAATAAACATCACCTTTTTTCAAGGTCAATAATTTTTGCTTCCATTGCTCAGGAACTGGATATTCTTTGGTCAAAATCGGTCTTGTGCCAAATTGAAACACGATTGGTCCAATTTCAGGATTATCAAGCCAATGTTCGAATTCTGAAATATTCCAAACGCCGCCAGCCATTATAATTGGCACGTTCTCAAGGCCAATTTCATTCATAAACTTGCGAATTTCAGCAACGCGCGGATATGGATCTTGAAACTCATCAGGACTTTCAGCGTTTGACAAGCCATTGTGGCCACCAGCGCGCCAAGGACATTCATAAACTACGCCACCAAGCAAATCTTTAGCTTTGTGATAACTTCTCTTCCAAAGCGCTCTAAATGCGCGCATTGACGACACAATTGGATAATAATAAACGTTATATTTTTCAGCTATTTCTGATAAGCGATAAGGCATTCCCGCGCCGCAAGTAACACCGTGAATCAGGCCTTTTGCGCCTTCTAAAACACCGTGTAAAACTTTTTCAGCGCCGCCCATTTCCCACAACACGTTAATGTGGATTCGGCCGTTATTTTGTGCGATGTCATGAGCAATTTTAGCTTGAGAAATCCCGCCCTTAATGCTATATTCGACGAGTTCTTCGTGTTTTTCGCGACGAGTATTTGTCTTGTAAGTCAGGGGAATTACATTGCCGTTTGCATCAACTAAATCGGCATTTACGCCAGAAAATGTACCTACAGCTCCGGCTCTAGCGAAATGTCCCGCAGTCACACCAGTAGTGACGCCAACTCCTTTTCCGCCTTCGACAATTGGCAAACATTCTTTGCCAGAAATCATTACGGTTTTAATCTTGTCTACCAAGCTTATTTTTTGCATAAATAATGGTTTGTTAAAAAAATCCCAACAACCAAATTGTAATTCACTTTTAGCCAAATGTCAACAAAATTAAGATGATTTTTGCTCAATATTTACAGTGATAAATTTTTAAAAAAAGTATTATTTAATAGGAAATACGCGGTTTTTGGCAGTTTAAACTTATCATTTTGCAAGATTTATCAAGAATTTTAATTTCTTTTTTAAAAAAACTGACTTTTGTAAAAAAATGCTGTTTTAAGTTCGGTGTGTTTTTATTTTTTAAAAAATAGAGATTTTAAAGATAATCTGTATTTTTTTGGGAATTTTTTAATTCGCATATCGCTATATTTTTAAAATATTTCTTAGATTTGATATTTTTTTACGATCTTAATTTTCTAAATTTTTAAAATTGAGCATCGTAAACTTTGGCGAGATAAATTTTAATTAATTAAAAATGATACCAAAATTTCGCGATATTTTTATGAGTCTAAATCGAGATATTTTGGATAAATTGAAGGCTAAAAAATTGGCTTCGCGGTGTTTTTATTAAATGAGAAGGTTTATATAAAGTGAGATTGCTAGGTAATCAATTTTATTGCGACACTTTCAATTTGTCGTAAAATTCCGATAATAAAAATCATATTGATTCGTGCTTGATTTTTATTAGAAACGATGAAGTTTTTAACTTCAAAATCAGCATTTTAGGCGAAATATTTTAGAGCAAAAAGATGAAGGATAAAACGCTGATTTAATTACTATTCAAGCAACAAAAAATCTGCTAAAACGCAGGCCATCATTGCTTCACCAACGGGAACTGCGCGAATTCCGACGCAAGGATCATGTCTTCCTTTCGTGACAATTTCGGTGTTGTTGCCTTGAATATCAATGGTTTTGCGCGGAATTAAAATCGAACTTGTCGGCTTAACTGCGAAGCGAACCACGACATCTTGGCCTGAAGAAATGCCTCCCAAAACGCCACCAGAATGGTTTGAAGAGAATTCGATTCTGTCATTATTATTCCACATTTCATCAGAAAGCTCAGAGCCTCTTTTGCTTGCGGCTTCAAGACCCACGCCAATTTCGACCGATTTTACGGCGTTAATTCCCATCATGGCTGAAGCAAGTCTGGCGTCAAGTTTGTCATAAATTGGCTCGCCCAAACCAACGGGAACATTGCGCGCAACCACTTCAATTACTGCGCCGACAGAATCACCTTTTTTGCGAATTTCAGTAAGATAATCGGCGAATTCAAGCGCAGCTTTTTTGTCAGGACAGAAAAAATCATTTTTGTTAATCTCGCTAAAATCAAGGTTTGCACGGTCAATTTTCTTTTCGCCAATTTGCGTTAAATAGCCAAAAATCTCGATATTTTCTTTCGCAATAATTTTT
>CAMCFD010000033.1 GCA_945874115.1 Rickettsia typhi
TATCGAGCACAAACTTGAGGATCTTTATCGCCGATTTTTGCAAGAATCTCGCGGCCGAATTGCTCGCTAAATAACTCTTCTGAATTAACTTCTAGCGGCTCTCGATTTGTAGAAGAAAATTTTGCCGCAACAATTTTTTCGTCAATTAATCCTAGGGATAATTTTTGCTCAACTAATTCTGCAATAAACTCAGGATTTACTTGATATAGCTCTATTTCTTCGTTATCATCATCAACACTAATTAAACCTTCATTCTTTAAACCATATTGAATCGCAAGCTCTTTTAGTTTGCCAGAAAGCTCATGCACCAAGTCGCTATTCAATATTACGTCAAAAGGTCGCGATAAATCAACCTGATGTTTTGTTTCGATATCATCAAAAATCTTTATTATTTCTTCTTTTACATATTCAAAATTGCGCTCAATTTCTTTGCCTATTTCCAGCTTTTGATATTGTGAAAAATTCTCAAAAATTTCGACTAAATATTGACTTGGAATATTTTTTCTCATCAGCCCATAATATTCATCGGTTTTTTTGATCAACTCCTCACTCCTCAATCCCAAAACATGATCTAAATATCGCGGAAAATGTATTTCGTTTGACACGCTAAAAAAATATCGATATTCATTTAAGAAGCTTAGATAAACTTTATTGCAGGCTTCAAGAAAAACAACTTTTTCTGGCGAGCTTAAATATCTTCTCGTAATCTCTTCAAACCTAGAGCCCGTGCCACCAATGCAGAGAAGCTCTTCTTGATCAGTTGGAGGGAAAAATTCTAAGACAGAGTCTCTTTGATCTTTATTTTCAATTAAAGTTATTTTTTGTAAAATATTCAAATATTTCAAAAGCGATGACACCAAAGACTCACTTGTAACTCCGATAAAACTGATAAGATATTTCGCAAACACACCTTCCGGATCAAGGTTTGCACGACGACTTCCATCTTCTTTAAGCATTGTCGGATGATTTTGAAAAATTTCGAATATCCTTCTAATTTTTTCAACATCGACCTCACCCCTTTCTACATATTCTTTGATTTCCTTCAGCTCTTGACTGGCTTCCAAACTTTTATCTTGCTCATCTTGCTCTTTAAGAATCTGAGCAAGCAAGGCCCTAACCTCAAAATCACTCAATCCTGCGATATTACTTTTAATAACACCGATTTTTTCTGGCTTCTTTATTTCTATTGGCATTTTGCAAAAATTTATTTAGGGTAAAGAAAATTTACAACCCTAAAAATATCACATGATTAATGTGAAAAATGTTATTATTCTAAAATCCAACGAATATTAGAAAATAATAAATTTTTTGCAAGCTTAAATGCAAAGTGTTGCAGATATATATTTTCGCAACGCTTTTTAAAAACATTGCGAAAAAATAATAAATAATGCCAAGTGCTTTATTTCTATATTTTAGGACTATCTCTTCCTTTAATAACGCCAAAAACAAAGGAGATTAAGAATAAAATTATAAAAATATAAAATGAAATTTTTGCAATTTCAATTGCGGCACCAGCGATTCCAGTAAATCCGAAAATCGCTGATATTATCGCAATCACGAAAAACGTTACAGACCAATTTAACATAATTACTCCTTTTTTTATTTATCGAATAATCCTTCTAGAAAAGAGATGGTGATTTTTTCTATTATGTTTTCATTTTTATTACAGAAAGCCTTGTTTTTTCTAGAGCTTCGAGCTTTTGTTATAAAATATCTTGCAAAAGAATAACAAATTAATATCGCAATAATCAGAAATAAAACAGTGATATTAAAAAATCTAACATCAAGCAACTCGCCTTCAACAAACGATTCATAGACCTTAAGATAAGACAAAATCACCAGTGAGAAAATAAACATCGCCATTAATAAATAACATATCATTCCCCTGCGATGATTTGTCAACATTCAAGACAGGTTAGGAGATTTTAAAATGAGCTGGCCACACGCTCGTATGGCCAGTTTTTTCACTAAGTTTAATGTAGTCATTATTTAGTGCATATTTTTTTAATTATCAGAGAAACTACCGCGCCCGCAGCAGCCGCGATAAGCAAACTTCTGACCGGATTGTTTTTTACTTCACTTGCACATTTTCTAGCAACTTGTTTCAATTGGTCTTGCTTTTCGCTAACTATTTCACTTACACTTTTACCAGCTTGTTTAGCAATTTTTTGTAAGTTTTCTGGGCTAAAGTCAAATTCAGAATCATGAGAAAGTCTGCTTGCTGAGTCTTTAGCGTCATTTCCAAAATCTTTAGCCTGCTTAAGAAAACTGTCTTTTAGATTTTTAGCTTCGCCTTGAAAATCTTTAGACTGATTTGAAGATAGATTATTAGTAATGCTCATATATTTATAATTTTAGTTAATATGATGTCATCTTAACCTTAAAATCAGCGTTTTATGCTTTTTTGGTCTAAAATGACATAAGAAGACAAAAAATCCCTCAAACAAGAAAGTATTATTAACCAAATCTTTTATCTATATTGAGATGTTTACAGAAATATAAATTAAGCATAAATTTATGAAAAAACTATTTTTTACACCCTCATATCATATTTATACTTTATTTGCAATTGTCTAATTTATAGTAATGCCAAAAGAATTTTTGGTTTCATATTAACTTTCTGATTATCGATTTAGACAAAATAAAACGATGATTAAAAAATTAAAATGATTACAATAACAATAAAACATAATTAATTTATGATAAATTTACTAAAAAATACTACAAAATTAGGTTTAGCATTAATTCTTTTTGCTGCCGCCTCTTGCGATGGCGACAACGATTCTAACAAAAGAGATTATGGAGATTCTTCGGATAAAGTTATTGAAGCAAACGATAAACCTTCTAACACAAGCGAAACAATTAAAGAAACCTATAAAGATGCTAAAGAAGAGATGAAAGAGGATTATAACGAAGTTAAATATAAAGTTAAAAAAGAAAAAGAAATAAAAGATTTAAAAGACGAAAATCAAGAAACTAAGGAAGAAAACGAAGCCGTTAAAAGAGAAAATAGAAAAATTAAAAATTAATAGCTTTACAAAACACCTTTAAAACTACTTTTTTAGAAAATTTTAGAGGTGTTTTCTTAGGTTTTGCAAAAGCTTCTGTTTTTACTTCCGGTTTACAATGTAGAATTATAGATCTCGAAGATGCCAAACCTCAACAAGATTTCGAAATTGACTTAATATCGCAATTCACTTAATATTTTGATAGAAGCTAATAATTTATTTATCGATAAAAACTTTTGCCAAAAACTATGCTAGAAACGCACAACAAAAAATCGCAAGAATTAATAAAAATTTACGAAAAGCAAAAAAATAACTTTTTAGATAGTTTGCAACCCGACGATTTTAGAAATGGCGGAAGTTTTAACCAAGCCGAAATTATTATCGATGAATTAAACAAAGCTTTTTATCGCGTCACAATTGATAAAAAAGAAGACGCACAAAATTTTATTCGCAAAGCCCTATCCCACCTTTTTCGCGACAATTCTTCGGCGATTGAAAAAGCCATAAAACTTTCTGACACTTATTTAAAAATGCGCGGCGTTTTATGATTCAATAAATCTGTAAATAATTTTATAATTAAAAAATCCCCGTCAAAGATATAAAACTCGAAATTTTTATACTCACTTTATATTTTTTCAGCCAACTCAACATTGTGAATTTATTTTGATAAACTTAAGTTTAGGATAGGAACTATCTTGGTTCTGATTTATGAATCTTAAAAGGAGTCTTTATGATAAAACGTAAAAAATCACAATTACCTAAACGCAACGACGAAGGAAAATTTGTTAGCGAAGAATCTTCAAACTTTTCAACTTCACGTGGCGCAAAATCAGCATCGCAATCTGGCGATAACGACAGAAGCTCGATGCATGATGACGACAACTCTTCTCACAGCCGATCTGGACAAAGCTCGGGACACGGACGCTCAGAACAACACAGTGGACAAGGTCGCGGCTGGCGTGAAGATTTGCAGAATTATTCCGGTTCAAGTTCTTCATCTCAAGGTGGACGCGGCGGTTCTAACTTCGAAGAAGAAGATGAGGATTTTTATGGCAATGAAGATAGCAACTCTGGTCATCAAAGCCAAGGTTTTGGTTCGGGTCAATATAGACAAAGCCAAAATGACGGATGGATTGGTGATCCACAAGAAAGTAACAGACCAAAAGCTCAATCTTCTCGTGGCGGAAGTAATTATGGTAATGACGATGAGAGACTCTATGATCAAGATGAAGACTATGATGATAATTCATCTTCTTATGGTTCATCTTCTCGCTCTAGCCAACAAGAAAGACGCAGTGGCCAAGGTCGCGGTGGACAAGGTCGTGGCGGATATGATAACAGCTCTTCATCTAATCAAGGTCAGTCTCGAAGCGGCTATTCATCTCAAGGTGGGCGCAGCAATCAATCCTCTCAAGGTGGACGCGGCGAAAGTTATGGCAGCAGAAAAGATCATGATAGCAACGACTCATCATATTCTTCAGGCTCATCTTCTCGCTCTAGCCAACAAGAAGGACGCAGCGGACAATCTCGCGGTGGTCAATATCAAGGCGGACAAAGCCAAGGACAGTCTCAAGGACAAGGTCGCGGTGAATATGGATATGATAGCTCTTCATCTAATCAAGGTGGACGCAGCGGTCAATCTTATTCTAGCAAACATTATGATTGGATTGTTAAGAAAAGGGAGAGTTCGCGCTCTCCTTTTTTTTGCTCAAAATTTAACAAATTAAGAACGCGGTCTGTTTTTTACAATCCTAAACAAAAATGGATTTATTATAATTGATAAAAATGCGCTCGCAATTACGATGTCATAAAGTGTCGGGACAAAAATATTTAGCTTTAAGGCAAGCGCCGCCAAAATGAAAGAAAATTCTCCAATTTGCGCCAATCCCAAAGCAACAAACAATGAATCATGTTTTGATTGCTTGAAAAATTTCATCACCAAAAATGCAACTAACGGTTTTATAAATGTTACTAATAAAAATGAAATCAAGACTAAAACTGGTTCACGCAAAACAATTTTTGGATCAAATAACATTCCCGCTGAAATGAAAAATAACACAGCAAAAATGTCGCGCAAAGGAAGTGATCGTTCTGCTGATTTTTTGCCAATTTCACTTTCGTTTAGAATTAATCCTGCGATAAAAGCACCAAGTGCAAATGACGCACCAAACAGGCTGTAGGCGACAAAAGCAAATCCACATGCAATTGCCAAGCTTCCAAGCGACATCAATTCGCGCGATTTTGTTTTGGCGATTGCAATTAAAAGTCGCGGCAATAATTTGCGACCAATCACTGTCATTGCGATTACGAAAATCGAAATTTTGATGAAGACCAAAAACACCGATTTAAAAACCACGTGAGCGTCAAGATATTCTCCGCTGTGCATCGACTGCGCTAAAATCGGCAATAAAATCAACACAACGATCATTATTATATCTTCAGCAACAAGCCAACCGACTGCAATTTTCCCGACATTTGAATTAATAACTCGATAATCTTCAAAAGCGCGCAGAAGAACAACAGTGCTTGCAACCGACAAACCAAGGCCAAAAACTAAGCTTTCTAAAAAATCATATTTCAGATAATATACTAAAATAAATCCGATAAAAGTTGTGATTGAAGTTTGAATCAGCGCCCCGTTTAAAGCAATTCGGCGCACCGCGACTAAATCTCTCACCGAAAAATGTAAACCAACACCAAACATTAAAAGAATTACACCAATTTCAGCAAGTTGCTTGGCCAAACCTATGTCGGCGACAAATCCGGGAGTATAAGGCCCAAGCATAATTCCCGCAAGTAAATATCCAACAATTGTAGGCAAATGAAGACGGTTCGCCAAAAACCCAAGCGAAAACGCGAAAACTACGCTGGCAACAATCGTGGTAATCAATGGATAACTTTCAAGCATATATTTATCTGTTTTTATTATTATTCCCAAAGAAAAATATGCGCTTATTATAAAACTTTTAAAATATTTGTCATCTTTTTTATTCACTTTCGCAAAAAAACCTAAGCAAGAGAAGAGACCGGACTCGAAAGTCCGGTTTTTTGGAATGGAATAAATGAGGGAAAAAATGCGGAAAAATAGGAGGGGAAACTAAATTTTTTTGCAATTCTTTAAATTTTTAAGAACAGCGCAAAGATCGCGATGTAAATTGTCAAGAATTTTAGAATTCTCTCTAATCTCTTTAGCCAACAGCTCTTCATGAGTAGAAAAATTTAAATCTTGATTAAATTTTTTCATTTTTATCCTTGCATAAAATTGTTAAGCTAAAAACTATATTTCGATATTACTTATTAACGATTTAAAGTTATCACAAAGAACTTATCCATTATGATTTGTGCTTAATTTTATAAATTTCTCATAAAAATTTTGCCGAGGTTCACGCACAAATGGAGGAGATCTTACGAAACAAACAATCTCGCGGATTTCGTTCTGGATTATTTGCCAAAACATTATCAACAATTTACGCCGCATTTACATTTCATAGACCAAGTCAATATTGTGAATTTATTTATAGCCAACTAGTTTTTTACTACGGGAGTTTTTGATACTGTCGAAATTTTAACAAACAAGCTTTCAAGAATTAAATCGTCGCAAGTTTGTTTTGATAAAAGTGGAATTACGCCACAAAATTTTAATTAAAAAGGAGTGTTTATGGACATCTATAACTATCTAAAAAAAGATCACAAAAAAGTTAATAAACTTATGGAAGATTTACTCGCGATAGAAGATAAAGAACAAAAACACATTTTGTTTGAAAAAATAAAACAAGAACTTTTGCTTCATGCCAAAACCGAAGAAAAAACTTTCTATCAAGAAATAGAAGATAAAAAGCCAGCAAAAGAGTGGGTTGAAGAAGCTAAATCTGAACATAAAGAAATAGAGAAATATTTAAAAAAACTTTCTGCTTTAAAATTTGGCGACGAAGAATGGATCGAACAATTTGGCGAATTTAAACACAGCGTAAGCCATCACGTTGAAGAGGAAGAAGGTAGAATTTTTGACAAAGCAAAACAAATTTTATCATCAAAACGCGCCGATGAATTGTCTGAAGAAATGGAAGAAATGAAAAAAACCATAAAAATATAGATGAAAGACAAAAATATATTTTGCGATGAAGAAATTGAGGCGATCAAAAATTTCTTCATCGTAAGATGCGAAACAATATCAGTTGCAGAAAGCGTCACTTCTGGACTTATTCAAACATCGATGTCAATTGCGCAAGATGCCAGAAAATTTTATCAAGGCGGCATCAGCGTCTATAATTTAGGACAAAAATGTCGCCATCTTTCTATCGATCCAATTTTCGCACAAAATTGCGACTCGGTTTCGAAGCGCGTCGCAAGTGATATGGCGCGAAATGTCTGTAAATTATTCACCAGCGATTGGGGAATTGGAATCACCGGCTATGCCACTAAAACACCAGAATCGGACAATAAATTATTCGCATATTGGGCGCTGTCTTATCGCGGTGAAATAATAATCGACAGAAAAATTGATGGACAAAAATATGCAAAAGAAACTTCATTAAACACTCAATTATTTTATACAAAAACATTGCTACAAAACTTCTTTGAAGCCCTAAAAAACGGCGAATTAGATGTTTGAGAATTTTTGTTATTAAGAAAAAATCCCACAAACTTTATAAAAAAAACTGTATAATTAATTTTAATAATGAAAAAAGAAATATTTTTTTACTAGAAAACCAACAATAAAAATCATATCTCAAATCACAAAAATCCTTTACAAAAAACTAAATCGGGGCTTTTACAGTTAAGTAAAAACCCCAAAAATTATTTCTTGCTTTTACTAACGCCTTTAAATATTTTCTTTATTTTCTGACGCATAAAAAACCTTTTCACCCTTTTTTTACCTTTTTGATTCAGCGACACAAATCCTCCTTTTCTTAATTATTTGCAGATTGTGTTTCTAAAGACTCAATAACGCCGCAAAGATGGCGATGCAAGTCACCGGGCATTCTGGCGGTTATAAATTGTCCGTCTTTATTCAAAGCTTCGTCTGAAAATTGCGCGCCCGCCTCTTCAAGCTCTTCTTTCATTTCGGGCCATGCGGCGATTTTTTTGCCACCAACCAATCGCGCCGAAATTAAAATTTGCGCACCGTGACAAATTGAAGCAATCGGCTTTCCAGTGGCTGCAAATTGTTTGACAAAATTAATCACATCTTCATTTTTGCGCAAACTTTTCGGAGCCTTCCCACCCGGCAAATAAATCAATTCATAATCTTGTGGGTTAACTTCTTTTATCGATTTACTATTCTTCAAACCAAGATCACATTTACCCTCAAATTCTCCTCCATCTTCAGTCACCACATCAACTTCATAACCCTCTTCGTTGAAGCGATAATATGGATAAAAAAATTCGAGATCTTCAACATTATCACCAGTGATAATGATTACTTTAGCATTTTTTTTCAAACGCTGCGGAATTGGCGCCGCCTTATAAACATCCTCAATATGTTCCGATTTTATCACTGCATCGCCGCTTTGATATAATTCGTTCACAGCAAAATTTGAATTATCATTTTTCATTTTTCTCCTTAAATAAATTATTGAATTAAAAACTATTTTTGGTATAGCTAAGTGCCTAACAATTTAAAATCTCCACAAAGAAGTTGTCTATTATGATTTAGCGCAAATTTTATAAATTTCTCATAAACCACAACCTCGACTCAAATTGTTTATACTCTATTAATAATTTCATCTCTCACTCAGCATAGATAAGTTATTGGCGCTATCTTAACCTTTTATTCGCTACAGTTTTATTTGATATTAAAAACAAAAAGGAGTCCTAAATGATAAAGAAACTATTAGTTACATTAGCAACAATTGCTATCGCAGTTGTCGCCTCTTGCAAATCACCAATGATAAAAAATACTAACAGTGAAAAAAATCAAATAGTAATAAGCGGAAAAGTTTCAAAAGCCACCAGCGATTCTTTTGAAATAAGTTATGGAATTGACAAAGCAATCGTTGTTGATCTAAAAAATTGGACTTTGGACGACGGAATCAAATCACTAAAAGAAGGTGAAAAAGTCACGGTTTATGGCTATATGGACAATAATTTGCTTGAAAGAAAAAAATTGACTACTCGCGCAATTTATATTCACGACAGAAATTCTTATTATGTCACCGACACTTTAGACGATAATTATCAATTGAATTATCATCTATTTACAACAAAAGTTGGCTCTAGTGCAATTCCTGACGAGACTCAATTAAGCATTAAAGGTGAAATTATAAATATCAGTGAAGAAGATTTTACGCTTAAAGTTGGCCTTAACATGATTGTTGTAAATGTTGGCTCTCTTGACTACGATCCTTTCAACAAGAAAAATCCTAAAAAAATTAAAGTTGGCGACAGAGTTTATGTTTCAGCTAAATTAGATTCAGGATTATTTGAACAAAGAGAAATTAACGCAAACACTGTTTTGAAACTTTTTAGAGTGAAAAAATAGTTTTATTTTTTGATTATGCGAGGCGGAGAAATCTTTCGTCTCGCTATTTTTTTTCATCATCACCAAATCCCGCGAAGAAAGATTTCACTAACGATCCAACTTTTTTCACATCTTTTTCCTTAAAAAACCAATTAAATTCTTTGGCTTTCTTAAGTTTTTTTTGCGCCAAAATATTGCAAATTTCTGCCGAAATAAGCAAAAGAATAAAAACCACTAAACTCGCACCAATATCCGAAAGTCCAACCTTTAGAAGCATTTTATAAATCTGAAAATGAACCAATAATACCGCAGCAACCGTAAGCATCGCCGACATAAAATGATACATGATTCCCTTTCCTACATTTGACGCAATCGAAGAAATTATTGAGGTTTTAAGTATGATATAACTCGAAACCAGCGCAAGAATTTTTTTAACTTGCGGAGAGAAAAATTTAGCCATTTTTATTTTTTAGTAAAAATACTTTTGATTAAACCAACAACTAGAGCTCCGCTTAAAATAGCTATTACCGCGCTTTTAATTGGATTTTTTTTGATCTTTTTTTTATAACCACCAGCAATTTTCTCAACTTTTTTCTTCTTACCTTTTAAGTAAGTTTTCGTTGATTCTTTAGCCTTATTAACCACATTAGAATTATTTTCTTTTTTTGCGCGTATCTTATTTTTAGTAGTCATATTTTTTTAAATTAATTTTCTAGGTTTAAATTCTATCATTACCGATTTCTTTTTGTAAAGAAAATTCTCATTCTAAGTTGACCAGTGTAGCAAAGAGAGCAAATTATTTAAATTTTATCCGAAATTATAATAGATTTTTAACGGACGTAATTTTAAACCACATCAAACTCGAAACCCAATCATGCCGCTATCCCATTAATAATTATAAAAAGATAAATTTTAAATAAAAACCAGTCATATCTAGCAATATTGGTGATTTTTATTTAATATTTTAGACCGAAATTATCAATTATTAGCGAAAAATATTATCATAAGACACATCAAATGACTTTCTTTACCTTCCCGCTATAAATTCGACCCACATTTCACATAGATAATTTATACATCAAAAAATATTATTATTAAACACTACGACAAACCCGCAATAACAACCAAAAAAAGGAACTTATGAAAGATAATCTCATAATCAGAAAAGTCAGCGTCAGAAGTGGTGCAATTTCTGGATTTATCGCAAGCCTAATTTCATCAATCGTTTTAATAATTCTAACAGCTCTCATAGTAATTCCGCAATTTAATTACGTCTCAATTTATGGCTCACTTGTTGGCGTCACCGACAACGCAATCGCCGCATGGATCGTTTATTTCATCATCGGCACATTCGTCTGGGGCATATTATACGCATTCACACATGAATATTTACCTGATGAAAATTTCGTCACTAAAGGCATGGTGTTTGGATTAGCGGTATGGGTCTTTCTTATGATAATATTAATGCCTCTCGCCGGTCAATCAGTCTTCTTAAGAGAGTTTGGCTATAGCGCTGCCGGAATAACTCTTATTGCCCAATTAATTTTTGGAATTGTTTTAGCTTGGACCTATGAAAAAATTTAAGAATAATTTATTGATATGAAACGCAATATAGGATAAAAGCTCAAATATGCATTGTGCTTTAGGTCAAATTGGGATTGGGTTTGAAAAATTCGATAATTATTTATTCTTCAAATTAAATAATTTTAGGCTCGAATACACAAATTCAATCCTAATTTATAAATTTCTATTTTTTCATCCGTCTATAATTGAAGCACAAAAGGCACTCTCTCCAATTTAAAAACTAACTTTCCCCCTCACCATCTTTCATCACAAAAAACCCGAACCAACTTCCACCATAACTTCTAGAATCAAGCAATTCAAGGCTTTCATCGAGTTTTTGCTCATATTTCGACTCAATAACAATCAGAGATTTTTTATCAATCCAATTATTCTCAATTATTTTTTTCAACATCAAATCGACCTTAAAAGAATATGGCGGATCAATAAAAACAAGGTCAAATTTTTGCCGTGCAATCGAGAGTTTTTCGGCGTCGGCAAGCAAAAAAGTCACCTTGTCTTCAACCTTAAAAACCTCAGCATTTTTCTTGGCAATTTCTAAATGTTTCGGATTTTTATCAATCAAAAAAGCCTGCGCAGCTCCACGCGACATAGCCTCAAAAGCAACAGCTCCAGTGCCGCAACACAAATCTAAAACTTTCGCATCTTGAATTTTAAAATCAAGTCTCTCCAAAAACTTCGCTGATTGCAAAATATTAAACAATGCCTCGCGATTTCTGTCAGTCGTAGGTCGCAAATCTTTCAAATGAGAAGAGTCAACCAATTTTCTACCACGAAATTCTCCTGAAATTATGCGCATTTTTTAAATATATTAAAATCTTTTTGTGTAAAAATGACAATAAGGTTTCTTGCCATTTTTTTCGTAATATCCTTGATGATAAAGCTCTGCCGGCCAAAACTTATCAACATCTTCGCCAACTTTTCTAATTTTTGTCGCAATCTTCAAACCTTTATTTTCAAGAACATCAATCAATTTTTTGGCGATTTTTTCCTGCTCTTCACTAGCAACAAAAATCGTCGATAAATATTGCTCACCTCTGTCAGCGCCCTGCCCGTCTGATTGCTCAGGATTATGAATTTCGAAAAATAATTTGCACAAACTTTCATAATCAGTTTTTGACGAATCAAAAACAACCTCAACAACTTCAATATGGCCGCTATTGCCCTTACAAATTTGTTCATATGTCGGATTTTCAATTTTTCCACCCATATATCCCGACCTTACAACCTCAACACCTTGCGCCTTTCTAAAATAATATTCCACGCCCCAAAAACAACCACCGCCAAAATATGCAACTTCATTTTGCGCACCATTTTTGAATTGAACAAATTCAAGTGAAATCGAATTAACACAATATCTCGCATCTTTCGTCGTAAATCCCTCGCCATAAAAAATATGGCCCAAATGCCCATCGCAATTGGCACAAACAATTTCGATTCTAACACCATCTTTATCGAGAATTTTTTTTACAGACTCACCAACTTCATCATCAAAACTCGGCCAGCCACAGCCCGAATCAAATTGACTTTGCGCGCCAAACAAAACCGCGTCACATCTTTTGCAATGATAATTTCCCGCTCGGTTATTTTCATAATATTCACCCGAAAACGGCGCTTCTGTGCCTTTGTGAATTATGACTTTTTCTTCTTGCGGCGTTAATTTTTTATAAACCATTTTTCCTCCAACAAATATTCATCCAAACCCCCGTCACTTTCGAGGAGTGCAGCCAACGCGGGCAATCCCCCTCGAGACTCTACACAACCAAAAAACCTTACTTAAATCTCTCTTTATCCGCATAATAAACGCCAAGCAATTTCACATTTCTTGAGAAAAATCCAAGCTCTTCAAGTGCCAATCCAACCTTTTGTTGATTAGGATGACCCTCAATTGTAATAAAAAATTTCGCCTGCTCAGAAACGCCACCCGGAATATAACTTTCAAGCTTCACCATATTGATTCCGTTGGTCGCAAAGCCTCCAAGAGCCTTATAAAGTGAACCAGTAATATTTCTAATCGTGAATAATAAAGTCGTCAAAACCATTGATTTTTCTGGGTCGGGGTCAATTCCATCTTTAGCAATCACAATAAAAATCGTGACATTATCATTGCCCGAATCTTGCATATTTTCACGCAAAATTTCGAGCCCATTATTCTGCGCAGCTCTTTTCGAACAAATCGCCGCCTTAGTTTTATCGCCATTTTGCGAAACAAATTCTGCCGCTTTCGCCGTATTCGAAAATTCGCGCGTCGAAACTCCCATTTCACGCAAATTATTTTGACATTGCATTAATGCCTGTGGATGAGACAAAACCTCAGTTACATCATCAATTTTCGTGCCAGAAATTCCTGCTAAATTATGCGAGATCGGGAAAAAATATTCACCAACAATTGACACCGAACTTGATTGCAACAAATTGTGAATCTCTGAAACCCTTCCCGCGTAAGAATTTTCAAGCGGAATCATGCCAAAATCAGCTTCACCTCTTTCAACCGCGCCAAAAACATCGTAAAATGTCGGATAAGCCTCAGCCTCATGACTTGGATAAAATTTCTCGCACGCCAAATAAGAATTAGCACCAACTGAACCTTGAAATGCAATTTTTTTCATTTTTTTCGCAATATTGTTAGATTAATCTATATCTTGATAATACTAGCTTCAACTTAAAACTTCAACACTATAATTTGCCCTTAACTTTTTTCGCGAGAAAAATTTGACTTCCGCACTATTTTCCAACTTTTAACATTTTTACCAAAATATAAGCATAAATTTATTAGTGAAAAATAACATTGCTCACTTTATGACATAAATTCTTGCTTAAAAAATCATAAACGCCAAAACAAAACGTGTTTTTGCTCTAAAAACGCCTCCAAAAACTCTATTGACAATATCCCTTCTAATGTTGTATAATTAGGGTTTAAGAGTAATTTAACGACGCAGTTTATGAAAAATAAAGATTGGAAGATTGATTCTTGGAGACCTCTTCCCATAAAACAACAACCGAAATATGACAACCAAGCCTTGCTAGCAAAGGTTGAAACCGACCTTTCTCATTTTCCGCCACTTGTCACCGTTGATGAAATTGAGCGTCTAAAAGCAGAATTGGCGCTTGTTTGCGAAGGAAAAGCATTTTTGCTACAATGCGGCGACTGTGCTGAAAGCTTCACCGAGTTCTCACACGCCAATCTCAAAAGCTTTTTTCGCACCGTAATGCAAATGACCGTCAGCTTAATGCACGGCGTAAAAAAACCCGTCGTCAAAGTCGGCCGCATCGCCGGACAATATGCAAAACCGCGCTCGCAAGATGATGAAACAATCGACGGCAAAACGCTTCCAAGCTATCGCGGCGACATTATTAACGCAATTGATTTTGATGAAAAATCTCGAGTTTCCGACCCAAATCGCCTAATCGACGCTTATTTTTACTCGTCAGCATCGCTAAATTACTTACGCAGCCTTGCTCTTGGAGGATATGGAAATTTGCGCAAAATCAACAAATGGAACGAAGAATTCGCCCATAATCTGAACAGCAAAAAGAACACGGAAGAAGTCGTGGCGCGCATCAACGACAATTTATCGTTCATCGAAGCTTGCGGACTAAATTCTGCAACATTGCCACAGCTTACAACTGCAAGCTTTTTCACCTCTCACGAAGCATTGTTGTTGAATTATGAACAAGCTTTTACCAAGCGCGACAAAGACTCGGGCAAGTTTTATGATCAAAGCGCTCACATGCTCTGGATTGGCGACCGCACGCGCGCACCAAACGAAGCCCATGTCGAATTTATGCGCGGAATCTCAAACCCAATCGCTTTCAAGGTCGGACCATCAATCACAAAAGAAGATTTATTGACATTGCTCGACATCTTGAACCCAAACAACGAAGCGGGACGAATCACGCTTATCTCAAGAATGGGCGCCGGAAAAGTCGAACAATTGTTGACACCTTTAGTTGAAGCCGTTCGCGACTCTGGCAAAAAAGTAATTTGGTCATGTGATCCAATGCACGGCAACACAATAAAATCATCAAGCGGCTATAAAACACGCAAGTTTGACGACATTTTATCCGAAATAAAATCATTCTTCGCGGTGCATCGCGCCTGCAAAACCTACGCTGGTGGAATCCACTTCGAAATGACAGGACAAGACGTCACAGAATGTTTAGGCGGTAACCAAGAAATCAACGACGAAGACTTGAAAGACCGCTACCACACTCATTGTGACCCAAGATTCAACGCATCACAAAGCGTTGAATTAGCGTGCTTGATTGCGCAGGAATTAGCG
>CAMCFD010000034.1 GCA_945874115.1 Rickettsia typhi
GAAGAAAGCGAAATCGCGCTTTGTCGCAAAAATGGCGTGTATGAAATTGGCGAAATCAAAATTGGCTATGACGGAATTGTTCTTGCGAATTCAACTTTGGGTCAAAAAATTAATCTGACGAAAAAACAATTATTTTTGGCACTCGCGCAGAAAGTTCCGCAAAATGGCAAATTGGTTGATAATTTTTATAAAAAATGGTCGCAAATTGACGCAAGCTTGCCGAATTTTGAAATCAGAATTTATGGCCCGCCACCAAGCTCGGGAACACGCGACGCCTTCGTAGAATTAGTCATGGAAGAATTTTGCGTCGAAAATTCAGTTTTCATCAGCGAATTTGCGGACAAAAAAATTCGCGCCAAAAAATGTCACACAATCAGAAGTGACGGACATTTTATTGAAGCCGGCGAAAACGATAATTTGATTTTGCAAAAACTCAAAAATGACAAGCAAGCCTTTGGCGTATTTGGTTTCAGCTTTTTAAGCGAAAATAAAAATACGATGCAGGCGGCAAAAATTAATTATGTTGATCCAAATTTCGAAACAATAGAAAGTGGTCAATACAGCGTTTCGCGACCACTTTTTATTTATTTCAAAAAAGAACATTTCGCACTTGTTGACGGATCAAAAGAATTTGTGCAAGCCATCTTAAGCCTTGATACACTTGGGCAAGATGGCTATTTAGCACAAAAAGGGCTTATTTCCTTGTCCGATTTAGAATTAAAAAGGATGAGGGATAAGATTTTGCAGGATTTATAATTTTGCAAAATGTTTTGAGGTCGATCACTTTGAATTTTTTTAATTCAACGCGTTTGATTCCTTGTTTTGCGGGACAATTTTGCTTAAATTTTTTAGGCAAAATATAATTAACATCAATGAAAACTAATTATGATTTTTATTCCACTAGCTGTATTAGTTGCGTCTGCGATGTTTTTCTCTGCGACGTAAACCTTAAGGGATTATCACAAAAGTGATTAACTTCCTGTTTTATGCCCGATCACTGGCAACGGTGGTCGGGTTTTTTTATACCAAAACTTCCGAATCTGAAATTATATATACCATTTCCCGCTAATAAATCAACATCGCCGCGTTTTATCATTTATATTAATTTAGAGAAACTCTTGCCATTATAATTTTCTTAACCGAAAGCTTCTATATCAGGGTGGGAAGCTTTTCTTCCTCGGATCTACCTCTCTTCTTAATTTTGAAAATTTTCAATTTTTAAAATTAAATCAAAAAAAGTAAAAGTTTTTGCTTGATATTGTTTAAAATAGTGTATAATAAAAGTTTACTTAAAAAATTACATAAAAATGGAAGAGAAATTTATAAAAGTCATTGGTGCCAAAGAACATAATTTAAAAAATGTCAGTATCGATATCCCTAAAAATCAACTAGTTGTAGTCACTGGATTAAGCGGATCAGGAAAATCTTCACTTGTGTTTGACACGGTTTACGCCGAAGGACAAAGAAGATTTATCGAAAGTTTGTCGTCTTATGCACGCCAGTTTCTTGACGTTCAAGACAAGCCTGATGTCGAGTCAATCACGGGTTTGTCGCCCGCAATTGCGATCGATCAGCGCACAACCTCGAACAATCCGCGCTCTACTGTCGGAACGGTTACTGAGATTTACGATTATATGCGCCTTTTATATGCGCGTATTGGCGTGCCTTATTCTCCAGCGACTGGGTTGCCAATTTCAAGCCAATCGGCCTCACAAATGGTCGATCGAATTCTTGAATTGCCGATGCAAACCAAAATTTATTTACTAGCGCCAATTATTCGCGGACAAAAAGGTGAGTTTAAAAAAGAAATGTTAAGCGCCCGCAAACAAGGATTTCAGCGCCTTAAAGTTAATGGAAAAGTTCACGATTTAAACGAAATTTTGCCAAAACTCGACAAAAATAAAAAGCACGATATCGAAATTTTGGTCGATCGAATTGTCGTCTCTGACGGACTTGGAAACCGCCTCGCTGACTCAGTTGAAACCGCGCTAAAACTTTCCGAAGGCTTATTAATGATTGAAATTGTTGGCCTTCCTGATAGTTATGACGCTAAAAAAGCATCAGTTAAAGTTGCAAAAGGTGAAATTTTAACTTTTAGCGAAAAATTTTCTTGCCCAGTTTCTGGCTTTACAATTGCCGAAATCGAGCCACGACTTTTCTCATTCAACAGCCCTTTTGGCGCTTGCAAATCTTGCGACGGACTTGGAACTGAGCTTTATTTTCGCGAAGATTTAGTTATTGAAGACGAAAATTTAACACTTCGCCAAGGCGCGATTTCACTTTGGCAGGGAATTTCTTCGAAATTTTTCCAGCAAATTTTACAATCACTTGCCAAGAAATATAATTTCAGCCTTGATGTTCCTTTTAAAGACTTAAAAAAAGAAGCTCAAGAGAAAATTTTATACGGAACCGGAACAGAAGAAATTGAAATTGCTTATGATGACGGCTTAAAATCGTTCAAAATCAAAAAAGCATTTGAAGGAATTATCAATAATTTACGCAAAAAGTTCAATGAAAGTGAAAGTGAATCTTTGCGCGAAGAATTAACGAAATATCAAAGTTTGAAACCTTGCGAAGTCTGTCACGGACATCGTTTAAACGAACAAGCTTTGTCGATAAAAATCGATGGTTTAAACATCGGTGAAGTTTGTAAAATGTCGATTTCGCAAGCTTGCGATTGGGTCGATAATTTAAACAAAAGATTGACACCGACTCATCAACAAATTTCAGCGCGCGTTTTAAAAGAATTATCGCGTCGCTTAGGGTTTTTGGAAAATGTCGGGCTTGAATATTTAACAATTCATCGCCAAGCCGGAACACTCTCAGGTGGCGAAGCGCAACGAATCAGACTTGCGTCACAAATTGGTTCTGGCCTTTCTGGCGTACTTTATGTTTTAGACGAGCCTTCAATTGGCTTACACCAATCTGACAACGCGAAATTAATTTTGACACTGAAAAATTTGCGCGATCTAGGAAATTCAGTCATCGTTGTTGAACATGACGAAGAAATGATGAAAGCCGCGGATTATCTTGTCGACATTGGCCCCGGCGCCGGAATTCACGGCGGAGAAATTATTTCTCACGGCAAACCAAACCAAGTTATCAACGACAAAAACAGCATTACCGGCCAATATTTAAGCGGCAAGAAAAAAATTGAAGTTCCCAAAAAACGCCGTAAAATTGACTGGAAAAAATCGATCACTTTGAAAAATGCGACGACGAACAACTTGAAAAACGTCACTTTAAATTTGCCGCTAAAAGTTTTTGCGGCCGTGTCCGGAATTTCGGGCGGTGGAAAATCAAGCTTGATCATTCACACGCTTTACAAAGCGCTTGATCGCCTTCTCAACAAATCGAAAGCTTTGCCGGGGCCATACGAAAGCCTTGAAGGATTTCATCACATCGACAAAATTATCGAAATTGATCAATCGCCGATTGGCCGAACTCCACGTTCTAACCCCTGCACTTACATCGGTGCCTTTACTTTCATTCGCGAACTTTTCACGAATTTACCCGAGTCAAAAGCACGCGGATACAAAGTCGGACGCTTTTCATTTAACGTAAAAGGCGGAAGATGCGAAACTTGTCAGGGCGACGGCGTAATCAAAATCGAGATGCATTTCTTGCCTGACGTTTATGTAAAATGCGATTCGTGCCACGGCAAACGCTATAACCGCGAGACTCTTGAAATAAAATATAAGAACAAATCGATTTCTGACATTTTAGAAATGACCGCCGAAGAAGCGGCCGAATTTTTCTCGAGCATCAACCACATTCACGAAAAATTTGAAGCTTTATGCAATGTCGGTTTGGGTTATATTAAAGTCGGACAAAATGCCACCACGCTTTCTGGCGGTGAGGCTCAGCGCATAAAACTTTCGAAAGAATTAAGCCGCAAAGCAACTGGCGACACACTTTATATTTTGGACGAACCAACAACCGGCCTACATTTCGAAGACATCAACAAATTGCTCAAAGTTTTACATCGCCTAGTTGACGCCGGAAATTCAATTTTAACAATCGAGCACAATCTTGACGTTTTGAAAACTGCCGATTGGATTATTGATGTCGGGCCAAGTGGCGGCGCGAAAGGCGGATATATCGTCGCCGAAGGAACGCCGGAAGAAATTGTAAAAAATAAAAAATCAGTAACGGGAGAATTTTTAAAAAGTTTATTATAAATTAAATCAAGAACAAAATGCTAAGTAACTCATTAAAAGAATCACTTTTTGCTTGCTCTGTCTTAGTTCACAAACAAATGTCCGACTTATTGCCAAACGATTTTCCTGACTCAAAACTTGTTGAAGCAATGCGTTACAGCTCGCTTTCTGACGGAAAAAGAATTCGTCCATTCTTGCTAATAATGTGCGCCGAAATTTTTGGCGTTCCCGTAATATCATCGCTAAACGCCGCTGTTGCCATCGAATTTATTCACGCCTATTCTTTAATTCACGACGATTTGCCGGCGATGGACAACGATGATTTTCGTCGCGGAAATTTAACTTGCCACAAAAAATTTGATGAAGCCACGGCAATTTTGGCCGGAGACGCCCTACTCACTTATGCCTTCGAGATTTTGTCTGATCCAAAAACACATCACGAACCAGCAATAAGATGTGAACTTATCAAAACTTTGGCGCAATCTGCAGGCTTTCGTGGCATGGTTGGTGGACAAATGATCGATCTTGAAAATTCTCACAATAAAATCACAAAAGAACAAATCGCGAATTTACATCGCCAAAAAACTGGCGAACTTTTTATGGCTTCGTGCGAAATGGGCGCGATCCTCGGAAACGCCAACACGCAAGACCGAAACCATCTTCGATATTACGCTCACGATTTAGGATTAGCCTTTCAAATTAGAGACGATATTCTTGATCACGAAGGAAGCCAAACTAGCAGAGTTGCGCTTGATGAATCTGTTCACAAAAAACCGAAAGAAAATGCCAGCATCGTTGACGTTATTGGCCTTGAAAACGCCACTGCTCAACTTGAAATGTTAAAAGAGCAAGCAAAAGAGCACATCAAAAAATTTGGCAATAAAGCACAAATTTTAATCGAACTCGCCGATTTCGTCACAATGCGCGATCGCTAATATTTCTTACAACGCCTAGTTATTGAGCTTTTGGCGCATCTTCGTCTTCGCCCATAATTCTTTTCATTTTACTGCGATGGCGCTGCATTTCTTTTTGCAACTCAGCTTTTTTTTCTGGCGAAAGCGAATCTATTTTATCTTTAAATTTCATATTATCAACGCCGTTTTCACTGCGGTTTTTTCTACGCTCTTCTTGACGAGAACGAATCATTTCTTTCCTTTCTTCGCGCGACTTATCAGAGTTTTCAATCTTCACCAAGCCAGAAGTTGCCTCATCAATATTTTGTGCAAAAGTCGAAAAAGAAACCCCGAAAAACAAAACAGAAATCATCAGAAATTTTTTCATAAATTTTTATTTAATTGTACCATTTTCCACTAATAATTAACATTTTAGGCAAAATATTTTTGATGAAAATTTAAAATAAAAGCCGCCCATATCATGATATATAGAAGGTTTTTTCTTTTAATATTTTAGACCAAAAAGATGAAGCATAAACGCTGATTTTGAAGTTAAAATGACATTATATAACATGTCCAGTTTCTTCAACTTTAGCTTGAGTCATAACGCCTTGCACATGTTTTCCGACATGCGATTTTTCATTTTCTTTAAACAATTTATTCTCAACCAAATCACCAAGCGCACCCTTGATTTGATTGAACACAACGCGATCAGCGTCAGGCTTATTCGTCATTCGTCCTCTTTTACCTTTCGCGATAATTTTCGCCAAATCTTCCTTTAACTCTTCATCTTTTGGCAAAGATTTTTTCGCGCAATATTTCTCCGATAAAGCTTTTAAATCATCAAGCGCTTGATCTTTGTCACCAGAAACTGTTTTAGCATTACCAACAAGTGCGCCAAGCCTTTCTTCAAGCCTGTTATCAAGCGGCTTAAATTCGGCGTATCCCGAAACTGCACCTTTTGTCAAAAATGCTTGCTGCTCTTGTTCTGTTGCTTGTCTCACGCCATATTTTGCCTCACCATATTTCTCATCCGTGACTTGTCTTGAAAGATCGGTCAAAACAACTTTTTCGCCTTTATCATTTTCAACTTCAACGGCCATTCTTTCAACGGCGCCCTGCGCAGTATATTTCACATTTCTCCTTCCATCTTCAACTTTAATTGCCTCTTTTGGCCCAAGCTTAAAAGTTGAAGTTTTGCCGCTTCTGACATAATCAACAACGTCATTAATTAAGTCATCGACATTTCTCGAATCGTCAAGAACAATCGCTTTCGACGCAACACCTTTTATCATTTTGCCAATAATTTGCTTCGATAAAACATCAAGCGAATCTTTGTCGAGCTTTTCAAGAACCGAGCCGCTTTTCACCAAATAAGAATCGATAAGTTTGTCGATAAATCCGCTAACGACTTCTTGCTGTTGCTCTTGATCGCTAAAACCGATAATTCTTTGATTACCTTTTTCCATTTGCCTAGTTTTCACAAAGTCAAAAATCAATCGCGAAACACCCACAACTTGACCAAGAACGGGGATGGACGCAAATTCGGCGATTGTTTCAAGTGCGCCAAAAGCCGTAGAAGATTTTCCATCTTTTGGCTTAACTTTCCCTTCCGAAATTAAAATCGCAATCGAAAAAGCTTCCGCAACTTTTTTCTTCAAACTCGCCGAAACATCTTGCTTCAACTCATCTTTCTTGGCGACAACTTCTTGCTTTTTTGCGAAAAAAGTTTTCAGCGCCCCGTCTTGCGAAATATCGCTAAATAATTTCGATGATCTCTTCAAAGCATCACTTAAACTTTCTTCAACACCAAGCTCAAAATTTTGGCAATTACCTAAATTACCTGATTTTTTTGTACAATCCAAACTTGTTTTTTGCAACTCATCGATTTTGTCGCTATATTTTTTAACATCAGCTTTTGCAGGATATTTTCCACCCGTAAAAAACCTCAAAGCCCTTCTAAAAAAAGGCTTCTCGTCTTTTTCTTTGATCTCTTTTATTTTCCCCTCATTCTTGACAATTTCTTGCTGACTCGCTTCAATTTTTGCCTTAAACTTCGCCTGAACAAATTCATAAGGTTTTCTTACTAAATCTTTTCCCGAACTTCCCTTAAATTCTCCAGTTTTTGTCGCATCTTGATATCGCTTCACCTGCGAAAAACCATCACGTAAAGAATCTTTTATCGTCGCTGACAATAAATCTTTTTCATCAGCAGAAAATATGGATTGTGCTTCGCTACTAATTTTTGCCAAAGATTGCGCTTGCTGCTTAAGTGAAATCACCGAAGGCATCGCCGCAATTTCGCTGACCAAATTATTGAAAGTCGCCAAATTTTGATCACTTAGAGAAAAATTCGCACCACCACTTAAAAATGATTCATAGCTTAGAGACAAATCTTCGAATTGCCTTTGAAGCCTAAGAAGCAAGCCATATCGCTTAGCTTCAATTCCATCAATAATATTTCTAAAATCACCAATTAAACTCACAGCATCTTTCGTACTTAAATCATCTTCAAAGTTGCCACATCTCTCTAAAAAATCCCCTTCTCTAAACTCAAGTTCGTTATGCGTAAGAAGCGCAAAATCATCCTCTATTCCCCTTTCTCTTTTAGTAAATGACATAATTTTATGTTTTTAAATTATACTATTTCCTGCTAATAATTAGCTTTTTTTAGCAAAATAATTTTAAACCGAAATTATAAAGCATAAATGTTAATTATTAGTGGAAAATGATATTACCATTTTCTTTCGAATTTTTTGCGCAAAATTATCGCGATCAAATTAAACATAATCAGAAACGCTAACAACACGATAATCGCGGCCGAAGTTTTTTCGACGAAGCCAATTTCAGGACTGTCCGACCACAAATAAATTTGCACTGGCAAAACAGTCGTCGGGTCAGAAAAATTATGCGCAACATCTGCGATAAATGCAACCATTCCAATCATCAAAAGTGGCGCCGTTTCGCCAAGGGCGCGCGACATCGCAAGAATTGTTCCTGTCATAATTCCTGGAATTGAAAGCGGAAAAAGGTGATGCAAAACAACCTGCATTTTCGAGGCGCCAAGCGCAATCGCACCATCGCGAATTGATTGTGGAATTGTGCGAATCGTGTTTCTGGTTGCAATAATAATCACCGGCAAAACCAGCATAAACAAAGTCATTCCACCAACCAAAGCCGAAGACCTTGGCAAACTCATAAATTGCAAATAAACCGTCAAACCAAGCAAGCCATAAATAATTGACGGAATCGCCGCCAAATTATTAATCGAAATTTCAATCAAATCAGTGAACTTATTTTTTGGCGCAAATTCTTCCAAATAAAAAGCGCACATCACACCAATTGGAAAAGCAAAAATCAAGAAAATTATCATCACCAAAAATGATCCGACCAAACTCGCCGCAATCCCCGCAGATTCTGGCTCACGAGAATCAGTATCTTGAAAAAATTGCCAATTGAAAAAAGTTTTTATTTGTTTATTTTTCGCAAGCTCTTCAATTCTAAAAATTTCTTCTTCATTAAATTGCGACAAATCTTTATATTTAAAATAAACGTCAACTTTCGAAGAAACATTCAGCCAAATATTTTGTTTTGTACCAATGAAATCGGGATTTTTCTCAAGAATCTCTTGCAGCAAAAAATCAGAATTATCACTAATAATTCTATAAACAGTTTTTAATTCATCGCGCGATTTTAATTGCGGAAATTTATCGCTCAAAGCCCTTCTTATCAAGCTTTGATAGCTTATTTGTTCAATCAATTCTTCTTTTGACAAACTTGCAAAATCACCTTTTAATTCAGAATTCTCAACAATTGCTTGCTGACTAAAATCGATTTCAACTTGAATTTTATGAGTGATAAAAGCTTTATTTCCTTTAACAAAAATCGTAGTCAAAAAAACCGCCAAAAAAAACAACGCGAAGCCAATTGAGAAAGCCCCGAAAATTTTAAATTTCCGTTCAGCTTTATATCTTTTTGCTAGATTTTTTTTGATCGAATTTTGCATTAATTATTTTCTATATTTATTGCGCGCAATCAGCGCAATCACGTTAAAAATAAAAGTAATCACGAATAACACCAGCGCCAAAGCAAAGGCCGCCAAGGTTTTCGGGCTGTCAAATTCTTGATCACCAACCAAAAGCGTGACGATTTGCGCTGTCGCAGTTGTCACCGAATCAAGCGGATTAAATGTAAGTTTCGCAACCAATCCCGCCGCCATAACCACAATCATCGTCTCGCCAATTGCGCGCGAAAAAGCTAAAATCACCGCGCTAATAATTGACGGCATACAAAAAGGCAAAACCACTTTCTTGATCATCTCCGACTTAGTGCTTCCAAGCGCAAGCGCACCATCGCGCAAATAAAACGGCACCGAATTCAGCGCGTCATCAACCAACGACAACACGAATGGAATAATCATAATTCCCATCACAAAACCCGCGGCCAGAGCGCTTTCAGAGGCAACATCAATTCCGAAAATCGCAAAACTATTCTTGAAAAATGGCGCAATCGCAACCACCGCAAAATAGCCATAAACAACGGTGGGAACGCCCGCCAAAATCTCTAAAATCGGCTTCAAATAATCGCGAGTTTTCGACTTCGCATAAAAACTCAAATAAATCGCGGCCATAATACCAAGCGGAACCGAAACAGAAATTGCCACAAAAGTAATTAGCAAAGTTCCCATCAAAACCGGAATCATACCAAACGAACTCTCGCCAACACTTTGATCAGCGCGCATCGCCATTTGTGGATTCCAGTTAGTTCCAAACAAAAACTCGCGAAAATCAACCATCTCAAAGAATCGAAGAGACTCAAATAAAATCGAAACCGTAATCGCAATCGTGATTAAAATTCCGATCAAAGCAGTAGAGGACATCAATAATTTCAAGGAAGATTCGAGGTGATTTTTGGCGTTAAACCCTTTTTGATAGAAATAATCGATCAGAAAAAAATTAGCGACGAGAAAAATCGTCAATAAAATATATTTTTTTACATCAGAAAATGAGGCGAAAAAAATCATCGCAAGAAAAATTAGCGACCATAAAACGAAGCAATAAACATAATGGATTGGCAGCGAGCTAAAACGAATTTTTTGCGAAGAAATTTTACTTTGGCGCAAAGCCTTAAACTGAGAATTCAGCCGAATTGAAAAAACCACTATAAAAAATAATGCAATTGCTAAAACCATATTATATCGTAAAAATTAACTTTTGTCAAGAAATGCCGGTTTTTTCTTAGAGTACGAAGACTTTAGCGTGTTTTTTTCACCCAAAGTTATTAATTCTATTTATAGGCGAAATTAATGCCTAACTGCGCCAATTATACAAGTTGCAAAATTGCAAATCAAGAATATAATCAAAAATCATAAAACTAACAATTTACCTAAAATTATGCGAAAAATTAGGCTTTTTATCGAGAAAAATGACTTAAAAACCGGTTTTTTAGCAAAAATCGATGGTGCAGATTTTGAATATCTCACAAAAGTGATGCGCGTTAAAATTGGCGATGAAATCTCTGTATTCAACGGTTTTGACGGCGAATTTAGCGCTTCAATCATCGAAATTGCCAAAAAATATTTGATTGCAGAATTAGTGAAAAAAACCGCCGAACAAGAAGCTTCAAGCCACATAACGCTTGCTTTTGCGCCAGTTAAGAATGTGCGAATCGATTTTGTCGCGGCCAAAGCCACCGAAATGGGCGTTTCAAGCTTTTTGCCAATAATTACACAACACTGCGTTGTCGACAAAATTAACGAAGAACGCTTTCGCGCCAATATTAAAGAGGCTTGCGAGCAATGTGAAACTAATTTTATTCCGCAAATTTTAGCGACAACTAAACTTGAAAAACTATTTAGCGATGAAAAATTAAAAGATAAAATTCTGATTTTATGCGATGAAAGTGGCTTGGGTCAAAAAGCTAGCGAAATTTTACCAAAAATCGCCAAAAATCGCCAAAAAAATCAAGAAATTGTGATTTTTATCGGCCCAGAAGGTGGATTTAGCAAGGACGAATTCGAGAAATTCAGAAAAATCGAGAATTTATATTCACTAAGTTTGGGTAAGCGAATTTTAAGATCAGACACCGCAATAATCAGCGCGCTCGCGCTAGTTGGCGAGTTTTTTGGCTACACCGAATAATTAACGATCAGTCACTAAAACTTAAACGCCAAAAAACATTTTCATTTTCGCAATTGCCTTTTTTACTTCCGCCTCATCGTGAATTAATGAAAAGCGCACAAAGCCTTCTCCCGCTTCACCAAATCCGCTTCCAGCAGAAATCGCAACTCCGGTTTCTTCAAGAAGTTTTTTGCAAAACTCAAACGAGGTCATGTGAGAAAATTTTGGCGGAATTTTTGTCCAAATGAACATTGTTGCTTTAGGCATTTCAACGCTCCAACCCAGTTCTTCATTTAAACTTTTCACCAAAAATTCGCCGCGAGTTTTATATCTAAGGCGCAAATTCGCGAGATATTCGTCACTTTTTTGGCTTAAACAATCGGCCGCGACAATTTGCAAAGGCTCGAAACTTCCATAGTCAAGATAAGACTTTATTTTGTAAAGCGCATTAACCAGAGCCTTGTTGCCAGCCGCAAAACCAAGGCGCGCGCCACCCATTGAAAAACTTTTGCTGACCGTAGAAAACTCAATTGCAACATCTTTGGCGCCTTTCGCCTGTAAGATTGAAGGCGGTTTATATTTCTCGTCAAAATAAAGTTCGCAATAAGCAATATCAGAAATTATATAAATTTCATGCTTCTTGCAAAAATCGACTAATTCTTGATAAAACTCAACGCCAACCACTTCAGTTGTAGGATTGCACGGGAAATTTACGATTACGGCTAGCGGTTTTTTTGCCGCATTTTCAACGAAATTTTTGAATTTTTGCAAGAAATCTGAGCTTCCACGCGAATCAATCGTGATGGCTTTATTTTTCGCAATTTTGAAAGCCGAAGTGTGAATTGGATAAGACGGACTTGGCACGACAAAATAATTATCATCGCCAGATAATGCTGTCGCAAGACTTGTGAGCCCTTCTTTAGCGCCAATCGTTGTCAAAGATTCGGTTTTATAATCAAGCTCAACGCCAAATCTGCGCGCATAATAATCACAGTGCGCTTTTTTTATCAGGTCAATTCCACCAACTAAAGAATAACGATAAAGTTTGGGATTTTGCATCAATTCTTGCAATTTTTTCATCGCAAAATCAGGAGGAGATAAATCTGGATTACCCATTCCAAAATCAATAATTTCAACGCCTCTCGCCGCAACTTCCATCTTTAAAATATGCATCGCTTCAAATAAATATGGCGGCAATTTCGAAGTTGAAAAAAAATCAGTTTTCATTGACTTAAATTTTATATTTTTATTGAATTATCCATCAGAATTATTTCTTGATATTCAATGTTCTTTGATTAACGCAACCTCAATTTTCTAGCATCAAGCTAAGATTTTTTCTAATAAATTTTATGAAATATATCAGAAAAATCACTAAAAATTTCCTAAAAATTGGCGATAAAATTATTTAGGATTGTTCTAAACTTTTTTCTCGCCGCGAGCCTGAATCGCCAATTCACGCAACTGTTTCTCGCTCACAAAAGCCGGTGCGTTCATCATTAAATCTTGCGCCTTGCCATTCATCGGGAACGGAATAACCTCGCGGATATTGGGTTCGTCAGCCAAAAGCATGATCACGCGGTCAATCCCCGGAGCAATTCCACCGTGCGGAGGAGCGCCAAACTTGAACGCATTCAACATTGCTCCAAATTGCTTCTCAACCACTTCTTTGCCATAACCAGCAATTTCAAAGGCTTTGTACATAATTTCTGGCTTGTGATTTCTAATCGCGCCACTTGATAATTCAACGCCATTGCAAACAATGTCATATTGGAAAGCCTTAATCGTCAACGGATCTTGTGAATTCAACGCTTCAAGCCCACCTTGCGGCATTGAAAATGGATTGTGCGAAAACTCGATTTTGCCGTTCGTTTCGTCCATTTCATACATCGGGAAGTCAATAATCCAGCAGAATTTATAAACCGATTCGTCAATTAAACCGAGTTCTTGACCAAGTCTAATTCGCACCAAACCCGCGATTTTAGCGGCCTCACCTGCTTTTCCGCAAGAAAAGAAAACCGCATCGCCATTGTTCAAACCAGCTTGAGACTTAAGTTGCGCCAATTTTTCCGGAGCTAAAAACTTCGCAATCGGACCTTTTCCTTCGCCATTTTCATCGAAAATAATATAAGCTAAACCCTTGGCGCCATTGCTTTGCGCAAATTCTATAGTCTTGTCAAAAAACGAACGCGCTTGCGCCGCACATTTCGGCGCAGGAATTGCGCGAATCACGGCGCCAGCTTCAATTGACTTCGTGAAAATCGAAAAACCCGAACCAACAAAAACATCCGTCGCATCAGAAATAATCAGCGGATTACGCAAATCAGGCTTATCAATACCATATTTCAACATCGCATCATCATATTTTATGCGCTCAAATTTATCGCCAACAACCTTCTTGCAGCCATATTTATCAAACACTTGGCGCAAAATTGGCTCGATTGTTTGAAACACATCTTCTTGTTCGACAAACGCCATTTCTAAATCAAGCTGATAGAACTCTGGAGAGCGATCGGCGCGCAAATCTTCATCGCGAAAACACGGCGCAATTTGAAAATAGCGGTCAAAACCCGACACCATCAAAAGCTGCTTAAACTGTTGCGGCGCTTGGGGAAGCGCATAAAATTTTCCGTGATGAAGACGCGACGGAACCAAATAATCGCGCGCACCCTCAGGGCTTGACGCCGTAAGAATCGGGGTTTGAACTTCAAGAAATCCCGCATCAGTCATCAAGTGGCGAATATAAGAAATCACCTTGCTTCTAAGCTCGATATTTCGGTGAGTTTTTTCGCGGCGCAAATCAAGAAAACGATATTTCAAGCGCAATTCTTCAGGATATTCGTTGTTATCGTTGATTTGAAACGGAATTTGTTCAGCCATTGATTCAACTATAAGCGAACCAACTTTCACCTCAATTTCACCAGTTTTTATATTACTATTTACCGCGTCCGCGCCACGCGCCACAACATTTCCCTCAATAACAATGACTGACTCAAGTTTAATTGAAGTAATTTCATCAACATTAAGAGCCGAATTTTGGCTGTCAATTACCAATTGCGTAATACCAAAATGGTCGCGCAAGTCAATAAATACAAGACTTCCATGATCGCGCTTCGAATGAACAAAACCCGCCAATTTCACTTCTTTACCAATATCACTTTTTGTCAATTGCGCACAATTCGCGCTTCTATATTTATGCATTTCAAATCAAAATTTTGCGATTAATAAAACGAAATTTAAATCCTAAACGGTCTCCTAAGAAAACCCTAAAAACAAAAAGGGACAACTCGAAAGTTGCCCCAAAAAAACTTAATGAGAATGACTAAGGAAGCTTTGCTTCCTATCATCTAAATTCAAACCCCAAACCCCCTTAAAAATTTCTCACGAAATTTTTAAATTAATATACATCATAAGAATTCGTGCCGCCATGTGCACCGCGATTGCGGCAAATGCTGCATTTTGAGGCTTTTGCAATCAATAATTCAATGGCGCGCGGCTCTTTCAAGCAAATAAACCAACCAACCATATGAATTCCTGGAAGCAACACCAAAAGATAGAAAAATTGTGAAGTAATCACGAAAGCAAGCAGCGAAATAATGCCGTTAAGTGCCGCAAAAGTATAGCTTACGCCAAGAAGCATCGGGGGTCGCGTAAGCCCTAAAAATAGTGGATCGGTGCCAACTGAGCCTGTCATAATTTGCGTGAAATTCAAGTTAAAACTCTTTATATCCAGTGATTATATCATATTTTTCCTTTTTTGCAAGTAAAAAGCGACATTTTTTGTTAATTTCACATATTTCGCACCAAATTCTGACATTTTTGACTAAAATCAAGAATTATTTCACCTTTTTTTTACTTATTTTTTGACAAAATCGCTCCAAATATTTGTCGTAATTTTGTCAAAAAAACGCTAAAAACATACCAAAACTAAAATCGGAACAATTCAGATAACAGTGCCCAAGAATTTCCCATAAAAAAACCAAAATTTGCCAAAAAATCGTTATTTTATTGACTTATAATGCAAAACCAATATAATTCGAAATTAATTGTTAATTTAACTTTTTTTATATGTCGTTTCTAGCAAGCAATCTAAGCAATATCAAGCCATCTCC
>CAMCFD010000035.1 GCA_945874115.1 Rickettsia typhi
TTTGGCGAGTCGTCTAAAATTTGTACGATCTTTGCGATATTATATTCATTCAAACTTTTGAAAATGTCAATTTTTCGCTCTGCGTTTACTGTGTCATTTTTTATTTCGATGTCACGTGTTTTTGGCTTTATCCGCGACATTTTAATTGCAAAATATCTAGGTGTAAGTGTTTTGTCTGACGTGTTTTTTGCTGCCTTTAGGGTTCCGAATTTCTTTCGTCGCGTTTTTGGAGAAGGTGCCATGAACTCAGCATTCGTGCCGATTTTCGTTGATAAATTGCAAGATAAAACTTCTAACGTGGATGAGAAGGTTTTCTTCCAAAACGTGTTCTCAATTTTGCTTTACATTTTGTTAATTTTCACGATAATTTTTCAAATCTTCATGCCATTCTTCATGAAGATTTTGTTTCCCGGATTTATCGCTGATGCCGACAAATTCTCGCTTCTCGTAAGTTTGTCGCGAATAACAATCTTCTATTTACTATTTATTTGCTTGGTTGCGCTATGTTCTGGAGTTCTTAATTCTGTGGGCAAATTCGCGGTTCCGGCGGCGTCTCCGATCATTTTAAATTTAACATTAATTGCCTCAATTTTTGTTTTTGCAAATGTTACTCCAAACTATGCCTACGCTTTATCTTGGGGTGTTTTTTGTGCGGGAATTTTACAATTTTTATGGCTTTTATTTTTTACTTTAAAGCAAAAAATGTTGATTTATCCAAAGCCATTTTCATTGAAATTATTTCAAAATCACGACATCAAAAAATTCTTCAGAAAGCTTGCTCCAGCCGTGATTGGAGGCAATGTGCTGCAAATTAATTTGCTTATCGATTCAATTTTTGCCAGCATGATTTTTGGCGCAATGTCCTACCTTTATTATGCTGACCGAATTAACCAATTGCCGCTTGCAATGATTGGAATTGCGATAGGTGTGGTGCTTCTTCCATCGATGTCGAGAAAAATTAAAGAGCGCGAATTTGACGGCGCAATTCGTCTACAAAATCTTGCGCTTGAGGTCGGATTAATTTTGGTGATTCCGGCAACGCTTGCGCTCACTTGTCTGTCTGAGCCGATCATCACAACATTATTTGAGCGTGGAAAATTCACTCACACCGAAACAATTTTTGTTGCAAAAGCCTTGCGTTTCTATTCTTTCGGCCTTCCGGCTTTTGTTCTCGTTAAAGTTATGGAGCCCGCATTCTTCTCGCGCGGCGACACAAGAACGCCAATGACAATCGCCATAGTTTGTCTTTTCAGTAATGTCATTTTAAACTCAATTTTCTTCTTTTTAAATGTCGGATATTTAGGGATAATATTGGCCTCAGTCATCTCGTCATATTTAAATTTAAGTCTTATTTTTATAAAATTATTACATAAAAAACATTTCTTTTTTGAGGAAAAATTTCTGCTTAAGTTGTTTAAAATTTTTATCCCATCAATCGTAATGTTTTTCGCGTTAATATTGACGAGAAATTTTTTCAGCAACAGTGATAATTTCGGCATAATAATTGAACTTATGATGATGATTTTTATCGGCATAACAACTTATTTCGCGACGTCATATTTTAGTGGAAGCCTCGATATTTTACTCAACAGTGCCATGTTCAAAAGGAGACGCAAATGATACAGAATTGTCGCTATTTTCCTGAATGCGGAGGTTGTTTATATTTAGATTTAGACGACAAAAAATATCAAGAAGATAAAGTGATTGCGCTCAAAAAAACTCTGAGCAACCTAGAAACTCCCGATATAGATTTTTTTTGGATTGGCCCAAGCTCTCGCAGAAAAATTATCCTGCAAATTGACGATAAAAACAGAGTTGGATTTTTCGCGAAATCATCAAAAAATTTAGTTGAAATTGATGAGTGTTTCGTAAGTGAAAAAAGAATTTCTCAAATAATTTTGCCGCTCAAAAATTTTCTTAAAAGTTTTGAAAATAATTCAATTGCGCAAATTCAAATTACGCTTTTTGATAATGTTTTAAATGTTATTTTTGCGATAAAAAGAGAATTAAATTTTACTCAAATTCAGAAAATTACTGAATTTGCTAAGGCTAATAAAATCAACGCTTCATACAGTTTAAAAAAAGAAACTGTTCCGATTTATATTATAGAAAACAATCAAATTTTTGTTGAGAATTTTACTTTAAATAATGAAAAATCTTCTTACATAACGCTTGATTTAAGCGCAAATATATTCATTCAAGCCACCAAAAAAGGTTTAGAAAAAATTACAAAAACTCTTGCATATTTTATCGAAAATAATTTTAAGACAAGGCCAAAAATAATTGATATTTATGCCGGATTTGGAATTTATTCTTTCGCAGTTTCTCATTTAGCAAAAGAGGTTCAAGCCTTTGAAGGCGATGAAGAAATGACGAGTTTAATTGTGAAAAATGCGGCAAAAAATTCCTTAGCGAATAAAATTATTGCTAAAAATCGTGATTTATTTTTCTATCCAATTTCATATAAAGAATTGGAAAAATTCGATTTAGTAATTATCAATCCACCAAGAAACGGCGCGACTCCGCAAGTTAAAGAAATTGCGAATTCGAAAATAAAAAATGTCATTTATGTTTCGTGCAATCCGCAAAGTTTTGTTTTTGATGCTGCGATTTTATTGAAGTCGGGCTTTAAAATAATTTCAATCACTGCAATTGATCAATTCTATTCAACAAGCCATTTGGAATTGGTTGTTATTATGCAAAAAAATTAAAAAATAAAAATGAAAAACCAAAAAATAATTTGTCCAAGTTGGAATTTGTCAGATTTTTATTCATCAATTAAAGATAAAAAAATCAACTCCGATTTAAATTTAGCAAAAAAATCTGCGCAAGATTTTGCAAAAAAATATTTTAAGAAAGTCGCCAAATTAAAGGGTTCAGAGCTTTTTGACGCAATTGAGAAATATGAAGAAATATCGGAAATTATTGGAAAATTAGGAAGTTATTCTTATTTAATTTATGCCTCTGATTTGTCGAATCAAAATCACATTTCATTTCATCAAAATATTTGTGAAGATATTTCGAAAATTGAAAAAGATTTAGTTTTCTTTACGCTTGAAATCAATGAAATAGAAGACGCGCAAATTTCTAAACTTTTAAAATCTTCGCAAGATTTGCAAAAATATCAACCATTTTTGCGCGATATTCGTGTTTTCAAAAAGCATCAATTGAGTCATGATTTAGAAAAATTTGCGCTTGAAAAAAATATTTCTGCGCAAAATGCGTGGGTAAGATTATTTGACGAAACCGTTAACAACCTAGAGTTTAGCTATCGCAAAAAGATTTTGCAATCGCAAGAAATTTTTAATTTGATGAGCGACAAAGATGAAAAAGTTAGAAAAGACGCTGGCGAGTCGATCGCAAAAACTTTAGAAAAAAACTCGAAAACTTTTGCTTTCATCACCAACACTTTGGCGAAAAATAAAGATGTAGAAGATGAATGGAGAGGGTTTGCAAAACCAATATCTTCGCGCAATCTAAGCAATTTTGTTGAAGATGAAATTGTTGAAACTTTAGTAAAAAAAGTTAAAGAAAATTATAAAAATATTTCGCATAAATATTATAAGAAAAAAGCGAAAATTTTAGGCAAAAAATATTTAAATTATTATGACAGAAACGCGCCGCTTGGTGAAAAAGAAGAAAAGTTAATTTCGTGGGAAGACGCGCGAAATCTAGTTTTGGAGGCTTATGAAGAATTCGATCCAAACATGCGAAAAATTGGCGAAATGTTTTTTGATAAAAAATGGATCGACGCTGACGTCAGAAAAGGCAAAGATTCGGGCGCGTTTTCTCATCCGTGCGTTCCGACAGTTCACCCTTATATTTTAATGAATTATCAAGGAAAAGTTCGCGATGTTATGACGCTAGCGCACGAGCTCGGACACGGAATTCATCAATATTTGGCCGCAAAACAAGGTTATTTTATGAGCTCGACTCCGCTAACTTTGGCAGAAACTGCCTCGGTTTTTGGCGAGCAATTAGTGTTTCAAAAAATTCTCAAAAATGAAAAAGATGCAAAGCGCAAAAAATTAATTATCGCAAATAAAGTTGAAGACATGATCAACACGGCCGTAAGGCAAATTGCATTTTTAGAATTTGAGCACAAAGTTCACGACGAGCGTAAAAAAGGCGAAATCAGCCTCGAAAAAATTTGCGAATTTTGGATGGAAGTTCAAAAAGAAAGTCTTGGCGACATTTTTAAATTTGACGACGGATATAAATATTTTTGGTCATATATTCCTCACTTTATCCATTCGCCGTTCTACGTTTATTCTTATGCTTTCGGCGATTGTTTGGTGAATTCACTTTATGGCGTTTATCAAGGTGGAAAAATAAAAAATTTCGCGCAAAAATATACGCAAATGCTTGAAAGCGGCGGCACGAAGCATCATAAAGAAATGTTGGCTCCATTTGGACTTGACGCGAAAAATCCACAATTTTGGCAAAATGGGCTTGACGTTATCGAAAAATATGTAGATATGATTTAGTCGTTGGTTTCTTTATTTTCGTGGCCTTAACGCATTTTATCATAAATTAAATATGAAAAATTTGTAAGCGAAATAAAAAGCCAATTAGCCTATTTTGATAGCGAAAAAACCTTGCAAAATTGCACTTAATTGCTATAATTATAATAAATATTAATAATTCTTAAAATATGATTCCGCGCTACACACGCCAAGAAATGGCAAATATTTGGACTGATCAAAATCGTTTTCGCATTTGGTTTGAAATCGAAGCTTACGCACTTGAAAGTTTTGAAAAATTAAACTTGGTTCCAAAAAACACCGCGAAACAGGTTTTTGAAGCTGTTGGCGATAAAAAATTTAGTTTCGATGTTGATAAAATTCTCGAAATTGAAAAAACAACCAAACATGACGTAATCGCATTTTTAACTTATTTGGCTGAGATTATCGGCGAAAATTCACGTTTCGTTCATTTAGGAATGACAAGCTCTGACGTTGTCGACACTTGTTTGTCGAAACAGCTTGATGAGGCGAGTGAAATTTTAATCGCCGATTTAGAAAAACTTTTAGCTGCAATTAAAAAGCGCGCTTTCGAACATAAAAACACAATTTGCATTGGTCGCTCACACGGAATCCATGCTGAGCCCGTAACTTTTGGCTTGAAGCTTGCGCGTTTTTACGCCGAATTCGCAAGAAACCTCGAAAGAATGAAAGCCGCGCGAAAAGAAATAGCCGTTTGCGCCATTTCTGGTGCGGTTGGAACACACGCCAATGTCTCGATCGAAGTTCAAGATTATGTCGCAAAAAAACTAAATCTTGCGTCCGAAAGTGTTTCATCGCAAGTGATTCCACGCGATCGCCACGCTATGTTTTTTGCAACACTTGGCGTTATTGCGTCATCGGTTGAAAATTTATCGACCGAAATTCGTCACTTGCAAAGAACCGAAGTTTTAGAAGCTGAAGAATTTTTCGCTAAAGGCCAGAAAGGCTCGTCAGCAATGCCGCACAAACGCAATCCAATCTTGACCGAAAATTTATGCGGTCTTGCGCGAATCGTGAGAAGCGCCGTTGTTCCTGCGCTTGAAAACGTTGCGCTGTGGCACGAACGCGACATTTCACATTCATCAGTCGAGAGAATGATCGCTCCAGACTCAACAGTCACGCTCGATTTCGCGCTTAATCGCCTCACAAATGTTGTCGAAAATTTGTCGATTTATCCAAAAAATATGCAAAAAAATATCGATAGACTTGGAGGTCTTCATTGTTCTCAGCGCGTTTTGTTGGCTCTAATTGAAGAAGCAAAAATTTCTCGCGAAGATGCATATAAAATCGTGCAAATCAACGCCATGAAGGTTTGGGAAGAGGGTGCAGATTTCAAAACTTTGCTCAAAAACGATAAGCAAGTTTGCGAAAAATTAAGCGATAAAAAAATCGATTCGCTTTTCGACGATTCTCATCACTTGAAAAATATTGATGCGATTTTTACAAAAGTTTTTGGTTAGTTTGAAGCAAGATTAGAATAGAAAAATCGGCCAAGTCAAGAAATTTGGCCGATTAAAACAAATATTTCAAAACAAAAACTTAAATAAGTTAGAATCCCCGCTTTCGCGAGGATGACAATCCTTGTCGAAATTAAAATATTACACTCTAGAAACAATTATTGCTTTTTTTCTTCTTTATATTTATCACGCATTTTTTCATGCATAGATTTCATTTCTTCTTTTGTTAAATTGCCGTCTTTATTGGCGTCAATCTCTGCAAATTTTCCGTTATGAGAATTTGTCCATTCTTTTTTCGAAATTTTGCCATTTTTATCGGCATCGCTTTCGCTAAACATTTTTTCAAACATTTTAGCGCCTTCTTTATGACAAGGTTTCATTTGGCATTTTTTCTCTCCAAGCTGAATACTGCAGGCGCAAAGACCAAAAATAAGTGCAAGTGCTAATTTTTTCATAAAACTCCTAAAATTATTAATGAAATTTAAAACAAATCAGCTATAATACCATTTTCCACTAATAATTAACCATTTATGCTTCATAATTTAGGTCTAAAATCTTAAATAAAAATCACCCATATCACCCGATATGACTGATTTTTCTTTAAAATTTTATCCACGAAATTATTTCGCCTAAAAGGCTAATTATTAGTGGAAAATGGTATAAAGCTATGATTAATTTTAAGCAGTGTTTCCATATTATTCAATCTATTATTTATTTAAGAATTTATCCCAAACTTATTTATGACAACGAAAATTTTAGTGACGGGCGCGCTCGGTCAAATTGGTTCAGAACTTACTTTGGCGCTGCGTAAAATTTATGGCGACAAAAATGTTATTGCCTCTGACGTAAAAGATTCTGCGCCAGATTTTGCGCCATACGAAAAGCTCGATGTTCTTGATAAACAAGGCCTTGCCGCAGTCATAAAAAAACACGACATAAAAATAATTCACCATTTAGCTGCAATTTTATCGGCCGCTGGCGAAAAAAATCCGCAACTATGTTTTGACGTCAATATTATCGGTTTATACAACGTTTTAGAAGTTGCGCGCGAGCTTAACATTAAGCAAATTGTGTGCCCAAGTTCGATCGCAGTTTTTGGCCCCGAAACGCCTCGCGACAACACTCCGCAACAAACTGTGATTTTGCCAAAAACTATGTATGGCGTTTCGAAAGCGGCGGGCGAATTAATTTGCGATTATTATGTCGCGAAATATAATCTTGATGTTCGCGGATTGCGCTATCCGGGCCTGATTAGCTATAAAACTTTACCAGGTGGGGGAACGACCGATTATGCGGTTGAAATTTTTTACGAAGCAATTAAACACAAAAAATATAATTGCTTTCTAAAGGCCGACACAGTTTTGCCTATGATGTATATGAACGACGCGATTCGCGGCACAATTGAACTTGGCGAAGCTGATTTTTCTAAGCTTCAAAATCACTCAAATTTTAATTTTGCGGCAATAAGTTTTTCTTGCGAAGAATTGGCGCGCGAAATTAAAAAACATATTCCTGAATTTAAAATCGAATATAATCCTGACTTCCGTCAAAAAATCGCTGATTCTTGGCCGCGCTCAATCGATGACGCGCAAGCCCGTGCACAATGGGGCTGGAAACCTGAATTTGATTTAGCGAAAATGACGAGCGATATGATTAAAAATTTGCAGATAAAATTAAAACCGTAGGCGTATTAAAAAAGCTAAATTATTACTAATCAAGGAAGAAATCTTAAGAAGATTGGATTTTAAAGGTTTTGTGCTGTGAAGCTAGACGTATTAAAGAATGGTGGAGATACGCGGGTTCGAACCGCGGACCCCCTGCTTGCAAAGCAGGTGCTCTACCAACTGAGCTATATCCCCAAGGAACAACGAAAACAATAAGACGAATATTCTGCCTGTTTAAACTAAAAACGCAAGTAGTTTTTTTAGTTTAATTTTGATGTTTAGATAAAATTGCGACCCAAAAGCCGCCTAAACAAAGGGTGAAACGATTTTGCGAGAATTTAAATGTGCTAAAAAATAAACTACATTAAATCTTGACAAAAACATCGATATCTAATCTGATTATAAATTATAATTTATTTATTGTCAATTTCTTTTGAAAAAACAATGCTAAAAAAGTTAAAAAAGACGTTGAAATCAGTAAAATCAAGTGCGAAAAGTGGTCAAAAATCAGCTTTTAGTCTCATAGAAATTTCGGTTGTAATTTTAATCATCGCGATTCTTGCGGCAGGTGCCATTTCTGTTTCTACGGTAGCTTTGAACAACGCGAAAGCCAAGGTCAGTCGCGATAGAATAGGTGCAATTTATAAGGCGATCGGAAATTATGTTGCAAAAAACCATCGCTTGCCTTGTCCGGCCTCGCTAAAGTTGACGAAATCAGAGGCTTCTTACGGTGTGCAAGAGGGCGCGGGAGATTGTGCGACGGCGGGTGACGGGATATATTCATCGCAAGATCAGCCGTTGGTGATTTATGGAATGGTGCCAACCTCTACTCTAGGGCTTTCTGACGATATGGCTGAAGACGGTTTCGGTGGTAAAATCGCCTATGTTGTGAACGCAAATTTTACCGTCGCAGATTATCCAGATGACAGCGGAACCACGTTTGGCTTTGGCTTTGCCGACGACACTGGCAATGACATGATAAATATATATCAGCTTCCGTCAACCAATTCTATTGACGATGTTGCGTTGGCTTTAATAAGCCACGGAGGCAATAAATATGGGGCTTTCAACGCTTATTCTTCGACGCAAAATTCTACGACTGGCTCGGATGTTTATGAGTTGAAAAACTCACTAACTGGAATCGTAAATAACGTGGCACCAATAATTGACACCGCAATTTTTGGCACAGTAGGTGCGTTTGCGGGCAGGGTCACTTTTACCGTTTCAAATTCTAACAGCGACGTTTTTGACGACATCGTTTTCTTCAAAAAAAGAAGTGAAATTTTATCCGATTTTGACTTAGGATTTTTATTGCCGTGCACCGCGACAACTCTAAACTGGGAAACTGGCTATAGCAACGCGTTTGCGGGGACGATAAAATATCGCGCGACCGCTTGCGCTGCGCCAAATGATGGAATTAGGCCAAGCAAGGAATGTGCGCCTTTTGCGGCGAATTGGATCAATAAAACGACTTGCCCGTAAGCTTTTCGAGGCTATCTTGAGTTTTTCAAAATTCCGTCAATTGCGAGCAAAGAAATCGTATATCCATCAACGCCAAGACCTGAAATAATCGCGTCAACAACCGCTGAAATGAAAGAGTTGTGGCGGAATTCTTCGCGCTTAAAAATGTTGGAAATGTGAAGTTCGATTTTTGCGCCCTGAAAAATTTCAAGAGCATCACGAATCGCAACCGAAGTGTGAGTATAGCCAGCCGCGTTAATTATTATTCCGTCAAAGTTATCGATTGCTTCTTGAATTTCTTCAACCATTCCGCCTTCGCTGTTGGTTTGTCTGAACTCGACTTTAATTCCAAGTTTTGAAGCGACTCCAAGGCAATCTTGTTCAATTTTTTCAAGACTAGAATCGCCATAAATTTCTTTATCGCGTCTATGCAATAAATTTAGGTTTGGTCCGTTTAAAATTAATATTTTAGTCATGTGATTTGCTTTTTGTTTTAAGGGTAATTTTTAAGAAATAAAAAGCCGTAACCGGAATTGAAGCGGCATAAGTTAAGCCAACGACCGCAAGGGCAAACCAAGGTTCTAACAATAAGCCAATAATTATGGTGCCAAGCAAAACAAGTGTCGCATAAACATATTCGTTTTGCACCGGAATTTTCTTGATTGAAATTGTCGGAACTCTGCTTGCCATAAGGACGGCGATTGCGGTGAAATAAAACATTACGTTGATTGGGTCGGAATAAAAACCTTCACCAAATTCGAAAGTTAAAACCATCGGAAGAAGTGCCATTGAAGCGCCACAAGGAGCGGGAATTCCTTTAAAGAAATATTTTTCGATAATCGGGTTTTGTTCTTTTTTGCCCAAGTCTACGTTAAAGCGAGCAAGTCTTATTGCGCCACAAATGGCGAAAAACAAGACCAAAGCCCAGTCTATAACTTGAATGTCGGCAAAAGAGTTGATCCAGCCGTAAATTACGAAACCGGGAGAAACGCCAAAATTGATGAAGTCGGCGAGCGAGTCTAGTTGTGCTCCGAATTCGCTGGTTGAGTTTAGAAAGCGCGCCAATCGGCCGTCGACGGCATCCATGAAAGCGGCGATGATGACGAAAGCTGTCGCTGAAACGAAGTCGCCTTCAAACGAGAAGCGAATTGCGTATAAACCAAGGCAAATCGCGATTAGAGTGACTGCATTTGGCAATAATTTTACGAGGGGAAAATATCCATCTTTTATATATCTTGGCTTTCTGTGTGACATTTTGTTAGAATTTTGTTAGAATTTTATAAAAAAATTGATTTATAAAAATAATATTATATAATATTTCAGGTTTTTATTGTAGTATTTTTGAAATAAAAAGCAAATAAATTCATCTAAAAAATAAAAAGAATGAAGAAAAATAATGATTTCTCGCTAAAAGATTTGGCAAATTGTGTAAGATTTTTGTCAATTGATGCGGTGCAAAGAGCCAATTCGGGCCATCCGGGAATGCCGATGGGAATGGCTGATGTAGCGACAATTTTGTTTAGTGAGTTTTTGAAATTCGATCCAAAAAATCCAAAATGGCTGAATCGCGATCGCTTCATTTTATCGGCCGGACATGGCTCGATGCTGCTTTATTCGCTCCTTTATCTTACTGGCTATAAAGACATTGAAATTGACGATATAAAAAATTTCCGCCAACTTCATTCAAAAACCGCAGGACACCCAGAATATGGCGAGCTTGAAGCTATTGAAACAACTACGGGGCCGCTGGGGCAGGGTTTGGCGAATTCGGTTGGAATGGCGCTTGCTGAAAAAATGTTCAAAGCGCGTGTTGGCGCTGATTTAATCGATCACAAAATTTATTGCATCGCCGGAGATGGCTGTTTGATGGAAGGGATTTCGCAAGAAGCGATTTCACTCGCCGGACACTTGGCTTTGAGCAACCTCGTCGTTTTGTGGGACGACAACTCAATTTCAATTGACGGCAATGTTTCTTTGACGACTTCGGAAAATATGAAGATGCGTTTCGAGGCTTGCGGTTGGAAGTTTTTAGCGGTTGACGGTCATAATTTTGACGAAATCAGAAAAGCTTTAAGTGAAGCGCAAAAATCTGACAAACCAGTTTTGATTGGTTGCAAAACCGTGATCGGATTTGGCTCTCCAAGCAAAGCTGGCTCTGAAAAAGCCCACGGATCACCGCTTGGCGCTGAAGAAATTGTTAAAGTGCGTCAAAATTTAGGGTGGAATCATGACGCGTTTATGATCCCTGAAGAATTGCTTGAAAAATGGCGCGAATTTGGCAAAAGATCACGCAAAGATTCTCGCGCTTTTGAAGAAAAATTCGAAACGCTTGATGAAAAAAAGAAAGCTGAAATTAAGCGCATTTTAAAAGGCGATTTGCCGGATGATTTCCAGAAAAAACTTGAGCAATTTAAGCAAAAAATATTCCTTGAAAAGCCAAAACAAGCCTCAAGAAAATCTTCGCAAATCACGCTTGAATTTTTAACTGAATTATTGCCAGAATTAATTGGTGGATCTGCTGATTTGACTGAATCGGTTTTGACAAAAACTTCGCACACAAAAGCGATTAATAAAAATGATTTTTCGGGTCGCTATATTCATTATGGAGTTCGCGAGCACGCGATGGGCGCGATTATGAATGGAATTTCGCTTTATGGAACATTTTTGCCTTATGGCGGAACTTTCCTTGTTTTTAGTGACTATTTAAAGCCTGCTATCAGACTTTCTGCGCTAATGCAACAGCGCGTGATCTATGTTTTTACTCATGATTCAATCGGTCTTGGCGAAGACGGTCCAACGCATCAGCCGATCGAACATTTGGCGATGCTTCGCGGAATTCCTAACCTTTATGTTTTTAGACCAGCGGACGCACAAGAAGTTGTTGGCTGTTTCGAGCAAGCTTTGAAATATAAAAAAGGTCCTTCAGCGCTTGTTTTATCAAGGCAAAATCTCGATTTTTTGCGTCTTGAATATAAAAATAACGAAGGATTTTGTTCTAAAGGTGCTTATATAATTTCTGACGCCGCAATGGGAATCGAGCCTGATGTCATCATTTTGGCGACAGGTTCTGAAGTTGAAATTGCGCTTCAAGCTAAAGAAAAACTAAACGAACACGGACTTGCGATTCGCGTGGTTTCAATGCCTTGTTTCGAACTTTTCGAGAAGCAAGATCAGGCTTATAAAAACAAAATTTTGGGCACAAAAAATATTCTTAAAGTCGCAATCGAAGCCGGAATTATGCAGGGCTGGAACCGCTATATCGGTGACGAAGGCGTGTTTGTCGGAATGTCGTCTTTTGGCGCGTCGGGCAAAGCTGAAGATTTGTTCAAGCATTTTGATTTGACGGCTGATAAAGTTGTTTCATCTGTTGTTGGCGAAATAAAATCTCGTCGCAAAAACGCTATCAGCAAATATAAAGACAAAGATGACGTGATGGATGAACTCGATAAATATAAAGAAAAAGTGCTTCAAGAACTTGAAGACGAAGAATAAATCGTGATTTGTGGCGAGGGTTTAAAATCTCGCCACAATCAAAATTATTCGGCCAAATTTGCTTCGGCGTCGATTGTCAATTTCACTTCGTCGTTAATCGCCGGAAGTGCATAATTAATTCCAAAATCAGAGCGCTTAATTACAGTGTTTGCGCTAAATCCCGCAGTTTTCTTGTTAGAAATTGGATTAACTCCAATTTTATTTAACTTCACGTTTAAAACTATAGTTTTTGTCACGCCAACCAAAGTTAAATCGCCATGAATTTTGGCGGTGTTTTTGCCAGTAATCACAACTTTTTTACTGATAAAAGTTGCAGTTGGAAAGCTTTTAACTTTAAGGAAGTCGTCGCTTTTTAAATGTTCGTCAAATTTTTTCAAGCCAGTAAAAATGTTTTTTGTGTTAATTGTGACATTAATCTGACTTTTATTTGGGTGTTTCTCGTCAAGCAACAAGTCGCCTTCAACTTCGGCAAATTTACCATTTTGGCTTGAAAAACCAAAGTGATCAGCTTGCCAAGTAATATTGGTGTGGCTTGGATCTAGTTTATAATTGTCGGCCGCGTTTGATGCAAATCCGTAAAAAACAAAAGCAACTAAAGGAAGAATTTTTTTCATAAAATGCTAAATTAATTTTAATTAAAGTTGTTGGTGAAAATAAAAACTATCAAATGGCTTAAATTATTTTTTTGAGTGGTGAAACAAGCATACGCCAATTTTTTCTAACAAACAAGTTAATTTTTTATTGATTATTTTATTGATTAATGGTTTAATGATTAGCAAATCTGATTCGGGATAAAAATTGCTGCAAGTGTGCATAAAATCAGATGCAATATAATTTATTTATTTTTTATGTCAAAGCAGATTTTTGATAATCTTAGAATTTTGGTGCAAACTCCAGATTTAGTTTCGAAAAAATGGATTTATGAGCAATATGACAGTCAAGTGATGAACGATACAATCTGCATTAAGGGCGATGCGGCGATTGTGCGCGTTAACAACACCAAAAAAGCTTTGGCGATGACCACAGATTGCACGCCGCGCTATGTTCAGGCTGACCCATTTGAAGGCGCGAAACAAGCGGTTGCAGAAACATATCGCAATATTTCTGCAGTTGGCGGAAAGCCTCTTGCGATCACGAACTGCCTGAATTTCGGTAATCCGCAAAAGCCCGAAATTATGGGCCAAATTGTGCGTGCGATTCAAGGAATTACGCAAGCTTGCAAGGTTCTTGATTATCCTGTCGTGTCAGGAAACGTTTCTCTTTATAACGAAACTAACGGAAGCGCGATTAAGCCTACTCCCGCGATTGGTGGCGTTGGTTTGTTGAAAGATTATACCAAAAGATGTAGCGTCAATTTTAAGTCACAAGATGACGAAATTTTTGTTATCGGAAAAACTTTTGGCCACATAAATTGCTCGATTTATGAGCGCGAAATTTTAAAAACCGAAAGCAAAACTAATCCGCCAAAAGTCGATTTGGAAGAAGAAAAAAAGAACGCGATTTTCATTCAAGAGCTTATCGAAAGAAGTGTTATAAAATCTTGCCACGATATTTCGGACGGCGGATTATTAATTGCACTTTTTGAAATGTGTTTCCGCGATTTGGGTTGTTGTGTTGATTTATCTGAGCTAAAAAAATTCGCAAGCGACGTTGACGACAATCATATTTTATTTGGCGAAGACCAAGCGCGCTATGTTGTCGCTATTGATCCGGCATTTCTCGATCGCTTTAACAAAAAAGTTAAAGATTCACAAATTGAAGTTTTTCGAATTGGCAAAGTTATAAAAGATAAAATCAAAATTAATTGTCAACAAGACAGTGAAGAATTAGAAATTGACATAAAAGAGTTGAAAAAAATCAATGAAGAGTTTTTAGAGAAAAAATTTTCTTAAAATAAAAAATGCCGACCAAAACTTTCGAATATACCTCGTACGCGATTGCGATTTTGCAAAAAATAATTGGTTCGCGATTTAGCGTTACGGGTCTCGAAAATTTGCCCAAAAACGGCCAGCCAATAATGTTTGTCGCCAATCATTTTACGCGCTCAGAAACATTTTTTGTTCCATATTTAATCCACAAATATACTAACCGCCAAGTTCGCTCATTAGCTGACGCTAGCCTTTATCACGGATTTCTCGGTCGATTTTTATCAAATGTCGGAACAATTTCCACCAAAGATCCGAATCGCGACAAAATAATCGTCAAAGATTTAATCCAGAATAATTATGACTGGTTGATTTATCCAGAAGGAAGCATGATTAAAAGTAAGCAAATCGAAAAACAAGAATTATATATAAGCCACACTCCGCATCGAATTGGCGCGACGCGCACAGGTTCGGCGGTTCTTGCGCTAAAATCTCATCTTTATCGCCAAGATATAATCGAAGCTTATGACGCGAAAAATACACAAGTTTTAGAAGATTTTAAGCAAG
>CAMCFD010000036.1 GCA_945874115.1 Rickettsia typhi
TCACAATCTTAAACCTCCTACATTTTTAAAAATAACCTTGTATTCGCATTTAATTTGCTATAACTTTTTTATAATTTGTATTAATTTTTTCAAAAACCCAAATGCAAAAACAAAATATATTGCCATTATTTTTATTGATTTTAACCGCAATTTTATGGACCATTCTCGCAATATCACCTCTTGACCGCCACGATTGGCTTATGGAAAACATCTTATTTTTCGTGTTTTCAACCGCCATCATGGCAACATATAAAAAATTTCGCTTCTCGAATTCGTCCTACATTTTAATTGCGATTTTCATGATTTTACATTTAATCGGCGCCCACTACACCTACGCCAAGGTTCCTTTTGGCTTTTGGATTTCAGATTTATTCAACTTAGAAAGAAATCATTTCGACCGAATAATTCATTTTTCTTTCGGCCTATTTTTGTTTTTCCCCGTCAAAGAATTATTGACTCGATCCCTTAATTTACAAGGATTCTGGAAATATTATTTATCAATTGACTTCATTTTGTGTTTTAGCGGTTTTTTTGAAATATTGGAATGGATTTTTACGCTAAGAGTAAGCCCCGAGCTTCGCCAAGCTTATTTGGGAATGCAGGGCGACGTTTGGGACGCTCAAAAAGATATGGCGCTGGCATTTCTAGGATCAGTCGCAGGAATGTTGATTTCGTGGGGTTGTGGGTTTTTGAAGCAAAAATTCACTTCCGATTCGCATTAATTTCATCGGCACGACCTTGTCAATCAAGAATTTCGAATAGCTGATAAATTGTGAGCCAAATGGAATGGTGAGTGATAGTAGACTCGAACTACCGACCTCTACGATGTCAACGTAGCGCTCTAACCAACTGAGCTAATCACTCGATGTTGAATTGCGAAAAATCACAAAACAAATTGAAGGCCGATTATATAAAGCAAAAACGATAATTTCAAGCTAAATTTTAAGATTCAGTTTTTGCTAAAATCGAAAAATTATTCGCTAGATTTTATATAATAACATTTTTCGCTAAAAATTTTGCGCTCTTTTAAAAAATAAAATTCAGATTTTTTTTAAAAAGTTCGTCGATAAAAGTTTTTCACGCGACAAAATCTCAGATTTTTGCACCAAATAAAACTTGAAAAACAACAAAAATCGGCTCGTCAAATAAAAATCACTCAAGAAACATCGCCGACCGAAATTTTTTCTACGCCTTGCGAAGTTCGCAAAATCAAGCATCCGTCATTATCAATTTCATCGAAAATTCCATTTATTTTTCTCTCACCCAAATTTATCGCAATCTCACTTTTCAAGCGCCAAGCATCTTCAAGCCATAAATTTTTGATCGGCAAAAAGCCAAAATTTTGCCATTTTTCATAAAAATATTCGAATTTATCAAGAAATCTCTCAAGAAATTCTCTTGGCGCCAAATTTATGCCAAATTCGGCCAAATTTGAGGCCAAAAACATCGTATTTTGCGGGTTTGAAGCCAAATTCACGCCAACTCCAACCACGACAAAATCACAGTTTTTATCGATAATTTTACTTTCGAGCAAAATTCCGGCGATTTTTTTGTCATCAACCAAAATGTCATTTGGCCATTTATTTTTCACTAAATCGACGTTTTTAGGGTTTTTTTGCGCCAAAAAAGCCTCTTTTATGGCAAATTTAAGCGAAATTGCCGCAATAAATGAAATTTGCGAAATGCAGTTTACATCACATTTTGGGCGCAAAACCAGTGAAAAATAGAGATTTCCCCGCGGCGAAACCCAATCGCGTCCAAGTCGGCCCCGCCCTTTATTTTGCGAATCTGCAGCGATAATTTCGCGGTCATTAATCTCACTCAAATCGGCCATTTGAAAAGCTTTGGCGCTAGTGCTATCAAGATTATCAAAGTGGTGAATGACGTAATTCTTATAAATATTATTTTTCATACTTGATTTTAAACAACTTGATTGTATACTTAAATTAAGTCAGCCGCTTTAATCTGCGCAATCGACTTGAAACCAAACAACTAATTGATTAGTTTGGCATAAAAAATTAGGTTTATTTTAACCTGATTAATATAAGAAAGCTAATATTTTTTAAAATGACAGAGATACATTTACCATTGATGCGCAAGGCTACTGCGGTGTGGCTGGTTGAGAATACTGCGCTTACTTTCAAGCAAATTGCCGAATTTTGCGGCCTGCACGAACTTGAGGTTCAAGGAATTGCCGATGGCGACGTGGCTCAAGGCATTATCGGCCAAAGCCCTATTTTTTCAGCGCAACTTAGCGAAGACGAAATTAAAAGATGCGAAAAAGATTCTGAAAGCCGCTTGGTTATAAATAAAAATTCATTTTCAAGCTCGAAAGAAAACAGCAAAAAAAGTAAATATACGCCAATCGCACGTCGCCAAGACAAACCGGACGGCATAGCTTATTTATTGAAATATCACCCAGAACTTACCAACGCCAACATCAAAAAACTCATCGGCACAACCGACTCAATGATTGAGTCAATTCGCGACAGAAGCCACTGGAATATGAAAAATATTAAAGCGCGCGACGTCGTTCTTCTTGGCCTTTGCAGCCAATCGCAATTTAACGATTTGATTGAGCGCACCAAAAACCAAGCTGAAATTGTTGAAGAAAAACCAAAAAAGAAAAGCAAGAAAAAATCTTAGTTTTACCTTATCACAAAAACCCCCGCCACCACGAGGGGGGATTTTTTAGAACAAAATAAAATTCAAAATGTCTCTAGAAATCGGAAATTTCGCACCAAATTTTTCTCTAAAAAGCAGCTCAGGAAAGACGGTTTCTTTGCCTGACTTAAAGGGGAAAAACGTCGTTTTATATTTTTATCCAAAAGACGACACTCCGGGTTGCACAATCGAAGCTCAAGATTTTAGCAAAAGAATCGATGATTTTAAAAAGCTAGATTGCGTCGTTCTGGGCGTTTCGAAAGATTCGGTGAAAAGTCATTGCAAATTCATCGAAAAATATGATTTGGCCTTCAATTTGCTGGCTGACGAAAGCGGAAAAACCTGCACAGATTATGATGTAATAAAAGAAAAATCGACATTTGGCAAAAAATATATCGGGATCGAAAGAAGCACTTTTTTGATTGATAAAATCGGAAAAATTGCTAAAATTTGGCGATCAGTAAGCGTTAAAGGCCACGTAGACGAGGTTTTAGAAGCTTTGAAACAAATTTAATTCGCAAGAAAACCAGATTGCCAAAGACTTTCTGGCGATGTTTAATTTTCTTAAAAAAACACTTGATTTTTTAAAAGAAAACGCTATAATTTAGGACCTTATTATATTTTAAACTTAATTTTAGATAAAATGTCTAGCTTTCAATTAAAGGCTGAAAAAAGAGAAAAACTTGGATCTTTAGAAGCAAGAAGAATTAAAAATTCTGGCAAAATTCCTGCCGTTATTTCTTCAAAATCTGGCAATTTAAACATTAGCCTTGATAAAAGAGAATTCGAAACCGAATTAGCAAAAGGCAATATTCAAACTAGAATCGCCGAAATTACTGTTGATGGAAAAACCTTCAAAGTTGTTGCAAATCGCGTTGAACTTGACCCAGTTTCTGACCAAGCAATTCACGTTGACTTATTAAATTGCGAAGACGTTAAAGCTTTAAAAGCTTGGCCAAAAGTTAATTTCACCAACAAAGATAAATCTATTGGCTTGAAAAAAGGCGGCTTTCTAAACGTTATTTTACGCAAAATTGAAGTTTTGTGCGAAAGCGAAGCTCAAATTCCACAAACAATTGATGTTGATATCGCATCTTTGCAAGTTGGACAAAAAATTAGAAGCTCGCAAATCACTCTTTCTGCTGGCGTGAAATTCGCGAAAAAAGGTGATTTCTTGATCGCAAGTATTACCGGTCGCGGTAAAGCTGATGATGCGGCTGTTGCTGCTGAAGCTGCTGCTGGCGCGACTCCGGCTGCTGGTGCGACTCCTGCTGCTGGTGCGAAAGCTCCTGCTGCTGCAAAAAAACCAGAAGCTAAGAAATAATTTATTGTTAGAAATCGATTTTAAAAAAACCGCCCTGACTTTTGTTTGAGGCGGTTTTTTTATGCGCGTTTTTTGCCTTATAACATTCCCCGTTAAAAATTAGACATTTTTGAAGATAATTAAAAACCAATGATATTGGCAATATTGGCGGTTTTTATTTGAGATTTTAAACCAAATTTATGAAGCATAAATGGTTAATAATTAGCGGAAAATGGGATTACAACATTTCTCACTAATAATTAGACATTGTGGAAAATGTTATTAGAAGAAATTTGATTATTTTCCTTTTTCTTCGATAGCTTTGCGCGCCAATTCGTCAGCGATTTCGTTATATTTATCGCCGTTATGTCCCTTGACCCATTTCCAGTCAACTTTATGATTCACGGCTTGCTCGTCAAGCGCTTGCCACAAGTCGACATTTTTTATTGGCTTTTTATTTGCGCCACGCCAGCCGTTTTTTTTCCAAGAGTGAATCCACTGCGAAATGCCGTTTTGCACATATTTACTGTCGGTATAAACAATAATTGGAACCGATTTTTTCACCAATTTCAGCGCCTCAATCACAGCTTGCAACTCCATGCGGTTGTTGGTGGTTTCTTGTTCAAAACCCGAAATTTCTTTTTTGTGGTGTTTATAGAGCAAAATCGCCCCCCAGCCACCCTTTCCCGGATTGCCAGAACAAGCGCCGTCAGTGTAGATTATAATTTCTTCACTCATTTATTGCTTAGCTCTTTTGATTTTTTTGCTGCTTTCAAAACTGCTTTCGTGAAAAGTTTTTTAAGCGCATCGTTTTTTTGCAAAACCTCAAGAGCCGCTTCAGTCGTACCGTTTTTGCTGGTTACAGATTGGCGCAATTGTGAAAAATTTATGCTTGAATTTTGCGACATCATCGAGCTTCCGAAGAATAATTTTTTGACGAGATTTATCGATTTTTCTTCTTCAATTTCAAGCGATTTAGCAATTTCAAGAAAAATTTCTTGTAAATGAAAAATATATGCAGGCCCCGAGCCGAAAATTGCCGTAAAATCATCGAATTTTTTTTCATTTTTCAACTCAACAATTTCACCAAAATTTTTGAAGATCGAAATTGCCTTTTCTTTTTCTTCTTCTTTGAAATTTTTCGAGAAATGATAAGCGAAAACTCCTTCATTTTCAAGAATTGGCAAGTTTGGCATTGTTCTAACTATTTTCACATTTGCGCCAAAAATATTCTTAAAAAATTGCAGTTTTTTGCCGGCAATAATTGAAATGAAAATTGTGTTTTTTGAGAATTTTTGCGCCTTAAAAAATTCGGTCAAAATTTCTTGCGAATCTTGCGGTTTTATGCAAAGAAAAATTATATCAGCAACATAATTTTGCGCCAAATTATTCGCGCTTGAAACAGATTCTACGCCGTTTGGCGCGTCTTTTAATTTTGGATCAATGATTTTTATTTGTGATGACTCGGCGCCATTTTTAAGTAAATTCTCGAGCAAAATTAAACCCATTTTGCCGCAACCTAAAAATAAAATTTTTGACGATTGAATGTTTAGCATTTTTGTATTTTTATATTGCTGTCAACACTGATTATAACGCCAATTTTGCTATGTCTCGATAAAAAAACAGCACCGAAAATTAGCCTTTTCGATCTGCGATCATTTGCTTGATAGAGCCGATTGCCTTCGCTGGATTTAAGCCTTTCGGACAAACTTGAGCACAATTCATAATTGTATGGCAACGATAAAGTTTGAACGGATCTTCAAGTTCGTCAAGCCTTTGTGCAACATTTTCATCGCGAGAATCTGCAATAAAACGATAGGCCTGAAGCAATGTTGCGGGCCCTAAATATTTGTCGCCATTCCACCAATAACTTGGGCACGACGTCGAACAACATGCGCATAAAATACACTCATATAGACCGTCGAGCTTAGCGCGGTCTTCTGGCGATTGAAGTCTTTCTTTGTCTGGATTAACAGGATCGCTTGCCTGAATCCACGGCTTTATTGATTTATATTGGTCGTAGAAATGCGTCAAATCTGGCACCAAGTCTTTAACCACGGGCATGTGTGGCAATGGATAAATTTTTACGGCCGAACTTGAGCAATCAGAAATAGATTTTGTGCAAGCCAAAGTGTTAGAGCCATCGATGTTCATAGAGCATGATCCACAAATTCCTTCGCGACAAGAGCGGCGAAAAGTTAGTGAGCTGTCATATTCTGACTTGATTTTAATTAGAGCATCAAGAATCATTGGGCCGCACTCATCAGTGTCAATTTCAAATTTGTCAATATGAGGGTTGGTTTTTGCAGCATCTTCTGGGTCATAGCGATAAACCTCAAAAACCTTGACATTCTTGGCTTTAGAACTTGTTTTATAAGTTTTTCCTGCCTTTTTATCAATTTGTGAATTTTTTGGTAAGCTAAATTCTGCCATAATTTTAGTTAAAAAATATTAATTATTTCTATAATTTTTTATTTTACTGATATTTTTAATAAATACAAGTATAATGTTGTAAAAGCTAGAGACTTATGGATTCATCTTGAATTAAACCAATAATTTTAGCGCTAAATCAACGATTTTATCCGCCGAAATTCCAGCTTCGTCTCGCATCGCCGAAATTGTGTTTTGTTCGATGAATTTATCAGCCATAAACATTGCGCGAAACTTGAAATTTTGACGCTCAAACAAGCCATTTTCAAGCAAAAATTGTGTAATTATCGAGCCAAATCCGCCAATTGAACCTTCTTCCACCACGATAAAAATTTCGTGCGATTTCGCTAAATCTAAAACTAAATTTTCGTCGAAAGGCTTGGCAAATCTGGCGTCGACGATTGTGATGTCGATATTTAATTTTTCTTTTATTTTTTTTGCCGCAACCAAAACCTCTTCAAGCATTGATCCATATGACAAAATGGCGATTTTTTGGCCTTTTTGAATCATTCGACCTTTGCCGATTTCTAAAACTTCATTATCGCTGAAATCAATTGCGCAAGAAGCCTCTCCGCGCGGATATCGCACGGCACTTGGGCGATCGTTAATTGAGTTTGCGGTGTTTATCATTTTAACCAATTCTTGACCGTCGCTTGACGCCATCAACACGAAATTCGGCAGATTTATAAGATAAGCAACATCGAACGAGCCACAATGCGTTGGGCCGTCAGCGCCAACGAATCCGGCGCGATCAATCATAAATCGCACGGGCAATTTTTGCACCGCGACGTCGTGAACCACTTGATCATAAGCGCGCTGTAAAAAAGTAGAATAAATTGCGCAATATGGCTTTAACCCTTCACAGGCAAGGCCAGCGGCGAAAGTGACAGCATGCTGTTCGGCGATTCCTACATCGAAAAATTTGTCGGGGTGTTTTTGTGCAAAGCTGTCAAGACCAGTGCCTGATGGCATCGCCGCCGTTATTGCCATAATTTTCTTGTCCGAGTCAGAAAGAACACTTAGACGCTCGCCAAAAACTTTACTGTAAGATGGGAATTGCGATTTTTTCTTTTCTTGAACTCCTGTTTCTGGGTTGAATTTCGCGACCGCGTGAAGCCTGTCTTCGCTTTTCATGACTTCGTTATAACCCTTGCCTTTTTGCGTGACGCAGTGGATTAAAATTGGATCAGCCGAATTATCGTCGCGAATATTCTTTAAAATCGGCACCAAAACCTCGAGATTGTGGCCGTCGATTGGGCCGATATAATAAAAACCCATTTCTTCAAAAATATTGCCACCCATCCACCATTCTTTGGCCGCCTTCTCAAATTTACGTAGGCCGTGTGCCACTTTTTGTGCGCGGAATTTATGCGATAGTTTTTTCGAAATATCGCGAATTTTTAGGTAAGATTTGGATGAAGCCAAGCGCGATAAATAGTGCGACATGGCGCCAGTTGGGGGCGCAATCGACATGTCGTTATCGTTTAAAATTACGATCAGGCGATTATTTTCGTAGAATTCATCACTCAGCGCACCCGCGTTATTCATGGCTTCATAGGCCATTCCCGCCGACATTGCGCCGTCACCGATCACGGCAATTGTGTGCGATTTTTCGCCTTTTATTTTTTTCGCGACGTTGATTCCGAGTGCCGCAGAAACTGAGGTTGAGCTGTGTCCGGCGCCAAATGGGTCATATTCGCTTTCGGCGCGTCGCGTAAAACCCGCTAAACCTTCGGGCTGGCGGATTGTCTTGATTTTATTTTTTCGCCCCGTAAGAATTTTGTGTGGATAGGCTTGGTGGCCAACGTCCCAGATTATGGCGTCGTTTGGCGTGTCGAAAACGTAATGTAGCGCAACGGTGAGTTCAACAACGCCAAGGCCTGCGCCAAGATGTCCACCGGTGTGTGCTACGGCATCAATCGTCGCGCTTCTTAGCTCATCGGCGATTTTTTGCAAATCACTCTCGTCAAACTGTCTGAGATCGCGCGGATAGTTTATTTTATCGAAAAATTTTTCGTTTTTGAGCATTTTAATATTTTATAAAAACTAGCTAATTAATTGTCGATTTTTTCAACAATTTAAATCTTGAATTTCGTTGAAAGATGGTCATTTTTAAAGAAAAAAGCCCAAAAAATAGCAAAAAATTCTTAATTTTAGCATTTTTTAGAAAAAACTAATTTAGAGAAATATCGAGCAAAAAACCATCGAAAGCAAGTCAAATTTTAGGGCAAAAAAATCATCAAAACCCGTAAAAGCACTAATTTTAGCGCTGCAAAACTAGAAGCAATAAACATTGCCCTTTTAAAATAAATTTCTATAATTTAACATTGTAAGCCATTATTTACAATATTTCAAGCAACTTTTATGCGAAAATTAATTCGTTTCGGACTCGATCAAAATTTAGTCGCATTAATTTATTTATTGCTCAGCATTTTAATCGCCTCAATTGCCGTTGGAATCAATATTATCGCGTTTCCGGCCGTGTTAATTTCTCATGATGTTGCGGCTTTGCAAATCGGATTTTCATCAACTAACGAAATTATTTTCGGGGTTGCGATGTCATTTTTTCTCAGTCAAATCGTGTCGCGCCTTACTGCGATGAGAACAGCCTTCATAATCGCAATTTTTTACGCGCTAATTGTCGCGACAATTTTTTTCTATCAAAATTTCTATTTATGGCTTTTGTTATCAGGGCTTGGTGGCGCTTGCTGGTTCTCACTTTTCGTCATTCGTCAAGCCTGGATAAATCACCTGATTATCGACAGAAATCGCAGCGTAATTTTGGCACTAACGACCACAATTTTTTGCTTCGGATTTGTCATTGGCTCGTTCTTAGTCAAGCATTTTGGGGCGCTAAATCACTTGTCATTTCTAATTTCAGCCGGCTTGATTTTAATTTCGGTTTTGATGCTTTTTTTGATCAGAAAAACACAGCCCACAAAAATTGATTCACAAAAAATTAGCTTCAGAGAATTTATCGCAAAAGAGCCAAAAACCTCTGTCGCAAGGTTTTTGCTCGATTTACAGGCGGGTTGCTTAGTCTGTTTGGGCGTAGTTTTTGGCGTGAAAATCGGCCTTAGCGTTGAAAATGCTGGGTTTTTAATCGGGGCCTTTATGGCAAGCGGACTCTTCGACCTTTACGCCGGATTTTTAGTGCGCGATCTTAACCGCTCAAAGCTTATTATGACAGGGTTCTTAGGCTGTTTGTCAACGATGATTTTTGGGTTAATTTTTTATAAATCTTACATAGCCTTGCTCGCGTGCTTCTTCTTTTTTGGAGCGTCGTGCGCCTTAATTATGGTCGCAACTCTTACGATAATTAACGAATCTTTTGCGAAAGAAAAATTGGTCGCAGCAAACGCAACTTTTCAGGCGATTGGCTCTTGTGGCTCGGTTTTAGGGTGTTTTGCCGGTGGAATTTTTATCGATTTATTTGACTTTTACGGATTTTTCGCCATAATAATTATGGCAAATTTGTTATATTTCATCTATATATTATTTGGCCCAGAAGCTAGAAACAAAAGACATAAACACAGTTATGGTAAAAATAAAATCGTTAATTAAAAATGGCAAAAATAAGACTTGGTGTTAATATTGATCACGTGGCAACCATTAGAAATGCTCGCGGCTCTGCGCATCCAAGCCCAGTGAAGGCGGCGCAATTGGCACAAAAATTTGGTGCAAATGGAATCACGATTCATCTGCGCGAAGACCGCCGCCACATTCGCGATGAAGATTTATCGCAAATCAAAAAATCGATAAAATTACCGATAAATCTCGAAATGGCCGCAACCGAAGAAATGCTTGCGATCGCCCTTAAAACCAAGCCAAATGCGGTTTGCATTGTGCCCGAAAAGCGCCGCGAAATCACAACAGAAGGCGGACTTGACGTCGTTAAATATCGCAAAATTTTAGCACCGATGATAAAAAAATTACACAGCAAAAAAATTCGCGTGTCACTTTTTGTTGCGGCAAACGAAGCTCAAATCAAGGCTTGCGCCGAGGTCGGGGCCGATATAATTGAAATTCACACCGGAGAATTTTGTCATTTATTTGACGCAAAAAAAGACGTAGCTCAAGAATTTTCAATGATTCAAAAATGCGCAACTCTTGCCGCAAGCCTTGGCCTTGAATGCCACGCGGGGCATGGATTAAATTATGAAACAGCAGCCAAAATTGCCAAAATAAAAGAAATATGCGAACTTAACATTGGACATTTTTTGATTGGCGAGGCAATTTTTGACGGTCTTGAAAAAGTTATCAAAAAAATGAAGAAGGCAATAAAATAAAGCCATCGGGATAAGTTTTTCGGATTTTTTTTCGCAAAGATTATGTTGCTAATATTTTTGGCAAAATAAATTATTACTCACACGGTCGCGACAAGATTGCACTAAATATTTTATAAAATAAAACATAAAAATATGTCAAAAGATTATAAAAAATATTATGATTTTTCGCCAAATCTTGACGCCCCTCCTCTAGAATCAGAAGAAGATGACTTTTTAATCCCAGAAATTTGCATGTACCATGTTCAGTTTAAAGCCCTTGGATTACAGCAACTTTTAGAGTATTATAAGCGAGAGAAAGATTATGATTTAGACATCACGATAATAGAGAAATCTGGTGCATTTTCATCGCAAAATGCAAAAAAAGAATTAGAGATTAGAAATATTTTTTCAAGACTTGGAAATAATCAAATTGCCGGACTAATATTTATGATGAACGGAGAAGAAGGAAACTTGATTCATGCCACTCCTTTTTTAATTGCGAGAAAAAATGACAAGCTTATACTTATAAAATTCGAGAAAGATTTAAGTATTTTTGCAAAAGCAAGCGACATTGAAACCGTCATGGTTGCAAATTATCACATCGGCATGAAATATGTTTTGCAACACGACATTGTGTCTTGCGCAACCTTTAGTTTCAACACTTTGAAAAATTGTCTTTTAGATGACGATTTTCTAAAATCTTGCCTTGACGACGCTAAGCCAACATTGAAAGTTAAAGAAAGAATGGGACAAAGCAGGCTTTATGAAGCTAGTTTTAAAGCGGCTTACCGCGCTTCGGTCGATGAAAAAGAACACATACAATTTCAAGATGATTATGGCGCAATAAATCTTAAAGCTTGGTTTAAAGGTCACGATTATGCTAGAAAAATCAACCCTTCTCACCTTGATTTGCTTGACGATTATAATCGTAAATTATTTTTGCGAATCGATGAAAGAAGGCGAGAAATAAAGGCTAATGTAGGAATGCCAGAAGCCGAGACTGGTGATGATTTGTTTAGAGGCGCCGACATTGACTTGCCAGATAATTCACCAGAAAAGCCGAAATCAACAAAAGACGAGGTGATTTCGACCCCGATAAAATAAGGCCGCGACGATTTTTGTTGCATTTTAATTTCATTTGAATAAAATGAGGAAAGTTGAGTAAATTTGGCCCCGATTTTGCTTTTAAAAGGCTATTTTAGTGCAATTTTGTGAGATTTTCACTAAATTTCACACTCAAAAAAACAAGTTTTATTTCCCCTTAAAGACAGGTGACCGAGTGCCTGACTCCGCTTTATCGGAGTAAAATAAATTTAAACCGCGCTTCGCAAGCGAGTTTGGTTTAGCCTTGAGGAAAGCTCTCAAGAAAATCGGATTTTTATATGGACAGGTGGCCGAGTGGTTTAAGGCAGCAGTCTTGAAAACTGCCGAGGGTTCACGCCCTCCGTGAGTTCAAATCTCACCCTGTCCGCCATATTAAAAAAAATCTTCGATTTTTTTTAGGGAGACCTTGATTCTCTCGCAAGTTCATAGGAAGCAAAGCTTCCCTGGTCTTCATCATACAATTTTCATTATTCGAACTTTTTTCTCAGTATAATTTTGAAATCAAGAAACTTTCCTCTTTTCAGATTGGGATTTAACTTTCGTATTGAAATAATGCGTCAGAACTATTAATATAAAATCTTGGTTAGATTCACAGAGTTTTGTGAAAAGGACAGGCAAAATCTTAATTGGGGCGGATGTCAACTTTAAACAATGATAAAGCAGGAAGTTTGACTTGAAGTTTAAGGAATGGGTCGGAAATGATTCTAGCGCGAGATTTAAAAAATGGAAATGAACATTCGAAAATGAGTTATAAACCCATTCCCGCACCGGCGTAAATAAGTTGATATGAAAATTTTTTTCAAGCTAAAACAATCATTAAAAAATCTCCGCAAAACCCATAAAAACCAACCTTGCCGCTAAAATCAAAACAACTGATGTCACGACAAACCTAAAAGTTTTTTGCGGAATTTTATCAAGAATCTTCACGCCAACCAACATTCCAAAATAAGCGCACAGCATCGCGCCAGACACGAGTAAGATCCAAGGTGTTAAAGAAAATCCCAGAAGCGCGAACAATACAATCTTCGTAAAATGTATCACACTTTGCAGCGTCGCTTGCGTGCTGATCATTTCTTTTTTCTCGAGATTTTCTGCCAGCAAAAATGAACCGATCAAAATGCCAATCGCGCCAACAAACAAGCCAAGAGAACAGCTTATAAATCCGAGCAACATCCACTTCCCGCGCCAAGAAATATTCACACGAAATTTTGGCACGCAAGTCATGAAAATTATGAATAAACCAATTATCAAATTAAACCATTTTTCTGGCAATGGTGTTAAATAAAAATAACCCACAACCGCGCCAATCAAGGCGCCAATGATTGATTCTTTGCCAATTTTCCAATTTATATTTTGACGCAATTTATAGGCGCGTGAGCTGTTGCTTATGAATTGGATCATGCCGTGCAGAGGAATTAGAACTTCCATCCGCAAAAATTGCGCCATAACAACAAGCATGACGGTGCCGCCAATGAAGCCAATTGAGGCGGAAATTATCGCTGAAAAAAACGATGCGGCATAAATTATATAAAAATAATTTTCAAATTCAAAAATTGGCATTTTTTATAAAATTAGAATGAACGGGTCTTTATACTTTTGCGTCAAACACGAAGCTCACTAAATCGATTTTTTCAAAGCTTCTTCAACCCCCTCAACCCTAAACTTATAGCCACTTTGCAGAAGTTTTTTTGGCGCGACATTTTGTCCGTTAAGCAATAATTCATCGGCCATTTGTCCAAAAATTATCTTAGCAACAAAACTTGGCATATTAAAAAAACACGGGCGATTTAAAATTTTTGCCAAAATTCTAGAAAAATCTTGATTGGTTGAAACATTTGGCGCTGTAAGGTTTATGGCGCCTGAAATATTTTCTTTATTAATTATATGATTGATCGCCCCAATAAAATCATCAAGAAAAATCCAGCTTAAATATTGATTTCCGCTGCCGATTTTTCCGCCAAGTCCAAGGCTAAATGGCAATAACATTTTTTTCATTATTCCGCCATTTTTGCCGATTACAACTCCGGTTCGAACTATTGCCAATCTTGATTTGTTAGAAATTTTCGATGCGGCACTTTCCCAGTCTTCGCAGAGATTTTGAGAGAATAGTTTTCGATCTTTTATTTTAGAATCTTCATCAAAAATTTGGTCTTTGGAAACGCCATAATAACCAATTGCACTGCCGCTGATTACAAGCTTCGGTGGCGTTTTTGAATTATTGATAATTTGCACCAATTTTTTTGTTACATCAATTCTGCTTGAATAAATTTTTTGCTTAATATTTTTTGTCCATCTTTGCGAAATCGCTTCTCCACAAAGGTTTATAACGATATCGAAATTCATCTCGATTTCTAAATTATCGATATAATTTATTGCTGATTTTTGCTTAAGAAGTTTTTTATTTCTAGTGAGAATCGTAATTTTATGGCCGTCTTTTAAAATTTCTGCAACCAGCTTTGAGCCAATAAATCCAGTGCCTCCGGTGATTAAAAATTTTTGATTTTTCTTATCTAAATTTATCATAAAATATCAGATTTTTTGAATATATGTCAAATAAACTTATTTATACCCCGTCTTTTTGGTAAAATTTATGGTATAAATAGTTTATTTGACATAGGTTAATTCTTTCTTGCAAATTCTTCAAATGAATTCTTTGTCGCATTGTCATTTTTGTACTTAAATAGTGAAAAATGGCTATCTTCGATCTCTGAAAAAAGATATGAAATAAACAATTGCATCACGCAGACTTCTCGGGCCTATTTGCAAGACGAGTCTTTAACCATAACCACTCTTTTTACACTTGCAATATTTTTGCAAATCCTTTAAAATAGGCACATTAATAACAAAATTAACGATTTTATGACGGATAATAAAACAGAATCAAACGACAAAAAAGCAATCGTGAAAAAATCATCACCATTTGGCGGCGACCCTTACAACAAGCGCGGCGGAAAAGGTGGCGGAAAAGGCGCATTTTCTTCTGGTGGCAACAATGTTGCTCCGAAAGGGAAATCGATCAGCGTGCCTCGATTCAACGGTGGAAGCGGCGGCGACAGATAGTTTTGGTCGATCGCGATCAATCTTTTGCAATAAATTTGTCGAACATACAC
>CAMCFD010000037.1 GCA_945874115.1 Rickettsia typhi
CGTGTTAGGGTTTTATCCAGTTTTGCGCAAGCTAGCGAAACCAGTGGAACAATTTTAGTAAATAACGATGAGGAAATTATGGAAAGACGTGTGATTACAGGAATTAGCTATTCTAAAAATGAAGTGCAAATCACTTTGGTGAGAATGCCGGATCATCCTGGTTTGTCGGCGACAATTTTTGGTGCTTTGGCGCAAAAAGAGGTTAATGTTGATATGATCGTGCAAAACGTAAGCGCTGACGGAAAGTCGGTTGACATTACTTTCACAATCGGAAAAGACGAGCTTGAGCGCGCTAAATTGGCGATTTCTGGCGTTAAGGACGATGTTAAATATCAGCAAATGCTTATAAATGAAGACATCGCGAAAATTTCAGTTATTGGCGTTGGCATGATTTCTCACTCTGGCGTTGCTCATACAATGTTTAAAACTCTTGCTGATAAAGGAATTAACTTATTGTTGATTTCAACTTCAGAAATCAAAATTTCGGTTTTGATTGGCAAAGAATATGGTGAATTGGCGGTGAGGGTTCTTCACGACGCTTATGGCCTTGATAAATAATTTGATTTTGGGGTTTTTGGCGGTGATTTTAAATGGCCGTCAAATTTCCTGCAAATGGTGTTTAAACTAATGACAGGCTTTGTTGCAAAATTGCTTGATGTTGATTTAGAAGATGTTCTTGAATAATTTAATAAAAATAAAATGACAGATTTAAAAAAATTTAGAGATTTGGGAATTTCTCAAACGATGCTTGATGCTTTGCACAAAAAGGGTTTTGAAGAACCATCTCCGATTCAGGCAAAAACTATTCCATTCTTGCTTGCGAATAAAAAAGATTTAATTGGAAAAGCGCAAACCGGAACAGGAAAAACCGCAGCTTTCGGGATTCCGTTGATTGAAAATATTGTGCCAAATAAAGGTTATGTTCAGGCGTTGATTCTTGCGCCGACACGTGAATTGGCGATTCAAGTTACAGAAGAATTGGCGTCTTTTGCGACGGCTTTCGAAACACGAATTATCTCAATTTATGGCGGACAACCAATCGATCGCCAAATTCAAAGATTGCAGCGCGGAGTTGATATTGTTGTGGGAACGCCCGGTCGTGTGATTGATCACTTGAACCGCAAAACTTTGGATATTTCAAAAATCAGCTATATGGTTCTTGATGAAGCTGACGAAATGTTGAATATGGGCTTTATTGAAGACATTGAAGAGATTTTGAAAATGGCGCCAAAACAAAAAAGAACGGTGTTATTTTCGGCTACAATGCCGTCTCACATCGAGCGTTTGGCCAAGAAATATATGGGTGAATATGAAATGATTTCGGTTGCGTCTGAGAAAAACGCGAAGAAAAATATTCAGCAAATTTATTTCGAAGTGGCTCAATCAGACAAGTTCGAGGCACTTTACCGCATTATTGACGTTGAAGAAAGTTTTTATGGAATGGTGTTTTGTCGCACTAAAGTTGATGTTGAAGAAATCACTAGCAAGCTATCGAACCGTGGTTCTAGGGCTGAGCAAATTCACGGTGATTTGTCACAAGGTCAACGCGAGAAAGTTTTGCAGAGATTTCGCGATAAAAAAATTAACATTTTGGTGGCGACCGACGTTGCGGCGCGCGGGCTTGACGTTGAAGATTTAACTCACGTTATCAACTATTCTTTGCCACAAGATCCTGAAAGTTATGTGCACAGAATTGGCCGTACGGGCAGGGCTGGCAAGAGCGGAACGGCGATCACTTTAATTACTCCTTCTGAATATCGCAAAATGATTTCCATTCAAAAAATGGCGAACACAACGATTGTGAAGCAAGAAGTTCCTAAGGTTCAAGACGTTATCGATAACAAAAAGCAACGCATTGTTTCTTCGGTTATCAAAATGCTTGAAGATGGTGGATTCACTGATCTTGAAGGTGTTGCTGATGATATTTTGGCGATCAATCCTGACGCGAAAAAAGCTTTGGCGGCCTTGTTAAAGATTGCTTTCAAAGACGAATTGAAAGAAAGTAATTATAACGAAATTCGTGATCCGGCGAAAAAACGCGATTATAATTCATATGATGAGCGCGGCAGCAGATCTGAAGGCAGAAGAAGTTATGTTGATGATAAAGGCACGGCGCGTTTGTTTATTGCGAAAGGTCGTAATGACAATATGGACGTTCGTGGCTTGGTTAACTTCATTCAAAAAGAAACCGGAGTTGAACAAAGAAAAATCGACGATGTCAAAATGTTTGACGCATTTTCGTTTTTCGCGGTTCCTTTTGAAGACGCCGAAAAAGTTTTGCATTATTTCCAAAAAAGTGCAGGCGGTGGAAAAAGATCGCTTGTTACGAGAGCTAAAGATAAGAAATAGTTTTGTGATGTTTGGTTTTGAAAAATGCGCCCATAAGAAATTGTTGGCGCATTTTTTTTTGTTCTATTTTGCCGCTTTGCTTCAAGACGATTCATATTTTTTGCCTTGTGCCGCATCTTTTTTCAATCACGAAATTAACATAAATTTCTTGCAATTAAACGATTATTTTTTATAATTTTGTCTTAAATTAATTATTAAAAAATAGATGGTTTTTAGCTCAAATATATTCTTATTTGCATTTTTCCCGCTGATTTTTGCTTGCTATTTTGCCTTGCCTCAAAAATTCGTGAAGGCGAAAAATATTTTATTGTTGGTTGCGAGTTTATTTTTTTATGCTTGGGGCGAATTTGTTTATTTGTGGCTTTTGCTGTTTTCGATTCTTGGAAATTATTTTTTTGGAATTTGGATTTGTGGCGGCGATAAAGTTGACGAGATTCGCGGCGATGATGTTTCTGTAAAGCCTGTCGCTAGAGCCTTTTTGGCAAGATCGACAAAGTTTTCTTTAGCCCTTATTTTCAATTTGGCGCTTCTTCTTTATTTTAAATATGCGGGATTTATTGCGCAAAATTTCAGCGCGATTTTTGGTGGAGAGGTCAACAGAAGCCTTCTCCCGAATCATTTGCCGATCGGAATTTCATTTTTTACATTTCACGCAATTTCTTATTTGGTTGATATTTATCGCCACAAATCAAGAGCTCAGCGCAGTTTTTTCGCACTTGCACTTTACATTTCATTTTTCCCACAACTTGTCGCAGGGCCGATTGTGCGCTATAATTTCATCGAAAAATATTTAACGCGTCGTCGCCAAAATTGGTTTTTAATTTCTTATGGCGCGCGCAGATTTATCATCGGTCTTGGCAAAAAAGTCATCATCGCAAATCCGCTTGGTGAGGTTGCTGACGCAATTTTCGCGACGCAAATAACCGACATCACGACGCCAATTGCGTGGCTGGGAATTTTATGTTATACCTTGCAAATCTATTTCGATTTCTCGGGATATTCTGATATGGCCGTTGGCCTCGCAAGAATTTTTGGCTTAAAATTTCCCGAAAATTTCAATTATCCCTACATTTCAAAATCGATAAAAGAATTTTGGAGAAGGTGGCACATCTCTCTCTCCGCTTGGTTTCGCGACTATGTTTATATTCCGCTTGGCGGAAATCGCGTTTCAATTTCGCGTCAATATTTTAATTTAGTGCTGGTGTTTTTCTTGTGTGGTTTGTGGCATGGTGCCAGTTGGAATTTTGTTGTCTGGGGCTTGTTCCACGGATTATTTTTAGTTTTCGAGCGCGTTGATTTTGTCGAAAAAACTTTGCAAAAATTGCCGTCTTTTATTCAACATTTTTACGCAATTTTTGTGGTTATGATTGGTTGGGTTTTCTTTCGAAGCGCCGATTTAACTAGCGCCACAAGCTATTTAAAATTAATGTTTAGCTTTTCTAGCGATGAAAAAATAGTCATCGCAAGCAATATTTTGCAATTAACAAATTCGCATTTTGTTTTGACGGCTCTAGGATTCGCGTTTATTGGATTTTCGCCGATAGTTAAAAATATTTCGCTAAAATTAATGCGCAAAAATAAAATTTTTATCGCGATTTTTGACGGATTTTTATTGCTGACATTTATTTTTGCAATAATCAGGCTTTCAGCGTCAACTTATAATCCGTTTATTTATTTTCAATTTTAAATCGCTTGATGGCTCTATCTAAACGGCGCAAAATCCTTTTATGTCAACAACTTGATATTTTCGCGGCTCGAAAAGTTGATAATGCCACCATTCTTTCGAATAAAAATCGAAGCCGGCTTCTTGCATAATGTCAAAAATTAAGCGACGATTTTTTTTGGCTTCTTCAGAAATTTCTTCGCAATTGTGAAATGCTAGAGGCGAAAATTCGTCAAAATCTGAACCCATTTCAAGTTCGTGGTCTCTCAAATCAATTAAAGTTAAGTCAATTGCAACGCCTCTGCAGTGAGGAATAGAGCCCGTTTGTGGATTTGAAACAAAATCGCCAGAAAATTTTTCGTACATAAATTTTTGTGCTTCAAGCGGACGAAATCCGTCGAAAATTTTAAAACTCAAATCATAACGCGCGGCAATTTCTATCGCTTTTCGCAATTTTTCTTCGGCGTCTTTATGCAAAAAACATTTTGCCTCATTATACATTTTTACGCCACAAACATTGTTAGTTGAAGCATAGCGCAAATCAAGTAATACGCCGTGTTTTTCTTGAGTTATTTCGATTAAATTATGCATCTAAAATGGTTTTAAAATTACTAAAGTTATGATAAAAATTAACAATAATGCGGGAATTTCGTTGATAATTCGATAAAATTTTTCGCTGCGTTTATTTGTGCCGGCGGCGAAATTTTTGCGGCATCTTCCTAGAAAATGATGATAAATTACTAAAATTATAACTAGTGTGATTTTAATATGAAGCCACACTAATGCAAAACCGTAAATATATGCCAAATAAAGCCCGAAAACGATAGATGCAATCATCGCCGGATTCATTATATAGCGCAATAATTTATATTCCATAACCGTGAAAATTTCGTGGGTTTTTGACCCAAATTCGACTTGGCAATGATAAACAAAAAGCCGCGGAAGATAGAGCAGGCCGGCGAACCAAGAGATAATTGAAATTATGTGCAAAATCTTGGCTATTTCGTAAAAATCAATATTCTCCATTTTTTCTTGAATTTGATAGATTAATATGTTAGAATTACTTTAGTTTACATTTTCGCATTTTTCAAGTTTTTTAATTTTTGGCGAAAAGCCCTGATAATCATTAATTTTTTATGAAACTTATAGCATGTAACGGCAATTTGAGTTTGTCGTCTGAGATTGCGAAATATCTAGATTTAGAACTTGTTGATGCTGATATTAAAAGATTTTCTGATCACGAAATTTTTGTTGAAATAAAAGAAAATGTACGCGGACAAGATGTGTTTGTGATTCAGTCTACGTCTAAGCCGGCGAATGATCACATTATGGAATTATTGATTACTATTGACGCTTTGCGTCGCGCTTCAGCGAAGAGAATTACGGCTGTGATTCCTTATTTTGGCTATGCAAGACAAGACAGAAAGTCTTCGCCGCGTGCGCCAATTTCGGCGAAGTTAGTGGCGAATTTAATCGTTTCTGCGGGCGCCGATCGTGTGTTGACGCTTGATTTGCACGCTTCGCAAATTCAAGGATTTTTCGATATTCCTGTCGACAACCTTTATGCTTCACCGGTTTTCGCTGAGCACATCAAGAAAAACTTCAATAGCGAAAATCTAGTCGTGATATCGCCAGACGTTGGTGGGCTTGTGCGCGCACGTGATGTTGCAAAAAGAATTGGAGCAGATTTAGCAATTGTTGATAAGCGTCGCCCTAAAGCGGGAGTAAGCGAAGTGATGAATATTATCGGCGAAGTTGATGGTAAAAATTGTATTATTGTTGATGATATTGTTGATTCTGGGGGAACTTTATGTAACGCTGCTGATGCCCTGATGGCAAAGGGCGCGTTGTCGGTTTCTGCTTACATTACTCACGGAGTTTTATCAGGAAAAGCTTGTCAAAGAATTGCTGGGTCATCTTTGAAAAACCTTGTAATTACTGATTCAATTGAGCCAACTGAAGAAACTTTATCGGTAAAAAATATCAAAATAATTAAGATGAACGACCTAATCGGTCGCGCAATTCGCAATATCTCGGAAGAAAAATCTCTCTCAATTTTATTTTAAGAAATTTAAAGAAGAAATGATAAATAAAGAATTAAAAGATAAAATACTGAAAAAATCGCAAGTGCCACTTTTTTCATTTTTAATTAGTGTTTTGCTGGTTATTTTTGCGGTTCTGGCCGCCGATTTACTTTATGCTCCGAAGAAGATGCTAAAAAGAGGTTATCAAATTGAAATTTCTTCGGATGGAAAAATTGTGAAAAAAGAAGAAAAGCCCATTGATATTGCGACTTTAATGAAGGGTGCTAATATTGAATCGGGCGCGAAAATTTTCAAGAAATGTGCCACTTGTCATAATGTGCAAGCGGGTGCGGCTAATAAAGTCGGCCCTAATTTATATGGCGTTGTTGGCCGTCAAAAAGCTGTCGTTTCAGGATTTTCTTATTCTGAATCGATGAAGGCAAAAGGCGGATCTTGGAATCGCGACGATTTGAACCAGTTTTTAACCAAACCAAAAGGTTTTGTTTCTGGAACAAAAATGGGCTTTCCGGGCCTTAAAAAGCCGCAAGATCGCGCTGATGTAATTTTGTTTTTAGAAAGCAATAGATAGTTTGAAATTTAACGAAAATTAATTAATGAGTTTTTTTATGGAACAATTTTTTGGAATATTATTGGCGGCGATTTTCGGGGCGATTTTCGGCTCTTATTCTACGCTTTTTGCTTATCGTTTGCCACTTGGAGAATCATGTTTTGGAAGATATTTCGGGCCAAAATCGCGCTGTCCAAGTTGCGGATATACAATTCGTACTCGTGAATTAATTCCTCTTTTAAACTGGCTTTTTACGTTTGGAAAATGTGCGAAGTGCAGCACTAAAATTCCGCGTTCACACCTATTTCTCGAGCTTTCGTGCACAATATTATTTGTTTTATGCTATCTAAAATTTTCTTTCAGCGAATTATTTATCATTTATGCTCTTGTTTCTTGTGCTTGCGTAATATTAATCGTAACCGACTTCAAGCATAATGCTTTTCCTTATCAACTTCTGATTCTCTTGTTAATTTTGGCGGTCGCAAGCCGCGTTCTGGCTGATCAAAACATTATTGACATGATTTTCTCGGTTCTTTATGGAGTTTTGGCTTCCGCTGCTTTCTATCAAATTTTCTATAAAAAAGCATCAGGATTATTTGCGACACAAAATCATTTTTTCGACTATGTTAAATTCATATTAATCGCTTCAGTTTTCTTGCAAAACGTTGATTTTGTTCTTTATTTTTTAGTTGTAATGATAATTTTTTCTTCTATAATATTGTTTAACGCAATCAGTAAAAAGAAAAGATTTGGCTATGGTTTTTGCCTAGTGATACCTTTCTTATGGCTTGTTCTAATATAGAATTCGCTAAATTTTTTAATAATAAAAACTTTCAAAAATGTTTAATGACTATAAAGTAAAAGATATTAATTTATCTGAATTAGGTAGAAAAGAAATCACTTTGGCTGAAAATGAAATGCCAGGATTAATGTCTCTTCGTAAAGAGTTTGGATCATCAAAACCACTTGCTGGTGCTAACATCGTCGGTTGTTTACACATGACGGTTGAAACTGCAGTTTTGATAGAAACTTTGATTGCGCTTGGTGCGACAATTAGATGGAGCTCTTGCAACATTTTTTCAACTTCAGATCAGGCGGCCGCCGCGATTGCGAAAGCGGGAATTCCGGTTTTTGCGTGGAAAGGCGAAACCGAAGAAGAATATCTTTGGTGCATTAAGCAAACTATTGTTGGTGATAAAAACTGGGTTCCGAACATGATTTTAGACGATGGCGGCGACTTGACAAAAATTATTCACGAAGAATATCCTCAATTACTTGCAGGAATTAAAGGCGTTTCAGAAGAAACCACAACGGGCGTTGCGAGGCTTTATCAAATGGCGAAAGAAGGAAAATTAAAAGTTCCAGCAATTAACGTTAACGACGCGGTTACGAAATCAAAATTTGACAATCTTTATGGTTGCAAAGAAAGTGTAATTGACGGAATTAAGCGCGCTACTGACGTTATGATCGCTGGAAAAATGGTTGTGATTGCAGGATATGGCAACGTTGGAAAAGGTTGTGCTGATGCTTTCAAAAGCCAAGGCGCGCGCGTTGTTGTGACTGAAATTGATCCAATTTGTGCATTGCAAGCTGCAATGGCTGGATATACAATTTTGCCAATCGAAGACGTTGTTAGCCAAGCTGACATTTTTGTAACAACAACTGGCAATAAAGATATTATCACGATTGAACATATGCGTGCGATGAAAGATTGTGCGATCGTTGGAAACATTGGTCACTTCGATAATGAAATTCAAGTTGAAGCTTTAAGAAATTTGACTTGGAAAAACATAAAACCACAAGTTGATCAAATAACTTTTCCTGATGGAAAAAGAATTATTTTGCTTGCTGAAGGTCGTTTGTTAAATTTGGGTTGTGCGACAGGACACAGTGCTTTTGTGATGTCAGCAAGTTTCACAAATCAAGTTATGGCACAAATTGAATTGTGGCAAAATCACAAAAAATATGACAATAAAGTTTATATTTTGCCAAAAGAATTAGACGAAAAAGTTGCAAGACTTCACCTTGATAAACTTGGTGTGAAGCTTACAAAATTAACGAAATCTCAGGCTGATTATATCAACGTAAAAGTTGAAGGGCCGTTTAAAGATGACGCCTACAGATATTAATTTTATGCGGCAATTTTTAAAGAATTGTCGCGAAAAAAAGAAATGGTTATGAAAATTACGAAATCAGGATATGAAAGGTTGAAGGCCACATTGCATAACCTGAAAAATATTGAGCGTCCTAAAATTATTCAAGCGATTGCTGCTGCGCGTGAACTTGGTGATTTAAAAGAAAACGCTGAATATCATTCTGCGAAAGATAAACAGGGTTTTATCGAGGCGCAAATCGCTGATTTCGAGGCTAAATTTTCTCGCGCCGAGGTTGTTGATATTGAAAATGTTTCTGGAAATAAAATTCAATTTGGCGCAACCGTTGCCCTTGAAGATTTAGACAGTGATAAAAAATTTACCTATAAAATCGTTAGTGAGTTTGAGGCTGATATTGATCAAGGCTTAATTTCTGATTCATCTCCAGTCGCTCGGGCGCTAATTGGAAAAGAAGTTGGTGATGAAGTTGAAATTAAAGTTCCTAGTGGTGTTTCGAATTATGAAATTATTAGTGTGAGATTTATTAAATAAACAATTGACTTGATAATTTTTTTAAGTTAATTTTTGCTAGAGAAATTATAAATGTCTTTATATCCTTTAGTGGTTGTGTTGATATTTAAAAGGTTTTTCCATGATGTTTGATAATTATATTTTAATGATTCTATGAAAAAAAACTTGTCTAAAAAAAGATCGGCTTTCTCTTTAATTGAGTTGTCGATAGTTTTGATTATTATTGGTTTGTTGATTGCTGGCGTTACTGGTGGCGCAAGTTTGATTAAAAGCTCAGAGCTTCGTTCTGTAATCACGGAGGCTAGAGGTTGGGCAATCGCGGTCAATTCATTTTATAACCAATTTGATGCTCTTCCTGGTGATTATTCAACTGCCCTTGGTGGTTCTGAGGTTGGAGATGCTGACGGAACAATAGAATATTATAATACTGATACTATTGCAGAAGGAAGAAACGCTTGGGTTCAGCTGAAAGCGGCGGCGATTCTTGATTCTAATGTTTTAAGTGCAGCGACTTCAGTTGCTTCTCTTGGAACACAAGTAACCTTTGGTACAAACATTCCGGCGTCAAAAATAAAATCTTCAGGTTGGGATTTTGACTATAACGCGACTTCATTGCAAAACGTAGTTGTTCTTAGTGGCACAATTGCTACGGGAACTACATACAGCTTGGTTCCAGCTGTTGAGTCTAACTCGTACGCTACTGGTGCAGTAACGCCAATTGATGCTTTGTCAATTGACTCTAAGTTTGATGACGGAGACGCTGAAGAAGGAAAAATTAGAGGAGTTAAAACTGCTTGCCACACTACTTCAACTTATACAACCGCGACCACAACTAAAGCTTGCGCTTTGTCTTATCAGGTTGATGTGAATTCTTAATTAGATTTGTTTTTAGTAAATGTTGGAAAGATGGAAAATGATAAAATGTTATCAGCAATAATTAATTTTCTCTTTCCAACATTGCTTATTTATGCTGTTTTTATTTTGTCTGGATTTTTTGATTCAGGATTTTTCGCTTTTATAAATTTCTTCGTTATATTGACCGTAATATTTGTTATTTTTTTTGAGACGCAAAAAGAACTTTCCTCAGTTTTAAAAATCAAAAATCTCCCATTTTTTCTTTGTTCTTTTTCAATAGCCTACATCGCTGTCATCATGTTTAACTTGACTGATGGTTTTGGGTTATAGTTTATATCCAACGTGGATTGCAACCGTTCCGAAGCTCAAACTTTGATAAGAAACATTTTTAAAGCCGGCGCTCTCGATCATTTTCTTGAATTTTTCTTGGTCGGGAAATTTTCTGATGCTTTCAACTAAATATTGGTAAGAATCTTTGTCTTTTAATATTAATTCACCAATTTTCGGAATAACGTTGAAAGAGTAGGCGTCGTAAATTTTTCGCAGTAAATCATTGTTAACTTTAGAGAATTCTAAACAAATGAATTTTCCGCCTTTTTTGAGGGTGCGATAGGCTTCTTGTAAGCCTTTGTCGATGTTGGTAAAATTGCGGATTCCGAAGGCGATTGTATAAAAATCAAATAATTCGTCATTAAAAGCTAGATTTTCTGCGTCGCAAGTTGTAAAATTGACATAATTGAACAAATTTGAGTCAACGGCGCGTATTTTGCCTTGATCGAGCATTTCTTGATTTATGTCGACAATTTCGATTTTTGCTTCGATGTTTTTCTCGAGTGATTTTTTGACAATGCGAAAAGCAATGTCTCCGGTTCCGCCGGCAACGTCGATTATTTTGTAATTCTGGTCGTGATTTGAGAAATTAATTTCTTCGACCATTTTGTTTTTCCAAAGTCGATGCGTCCCTGCGCTCATTAAATCGTTCATTAAATCGTATTTTTTGGCAACTGAAGAAAAAATTTCGCCAACTAAACTGGCTTTTTGTTCTTTGTCAACTTTTTTGAAACCAAAATCTGTTTTTTCTGACATGTTATTAAATGAATTTAATTTTAATTTAGAGCAAGAATTAATTGCGCAACAGCCGCTCAAAAATAAAGAGCAGACTAAAATGCTGTTTTTTGACGGACAAGAAATCTTTGACCGCAATATTACCAATCTTGTTGATTTTTTGCAAGAACAAGATGTTTTGGTGTTTAATGACGCAAAAGTTGTTAAGGCAAAATTGGTGGCAAAAATTGTAAGAAGCGGCTCTGGCGTTGAGTTTAACCTTGATCAAGAAATTTTTGATGATGAAAATTGTGTTGAAAATAAAAGAATTTGGCGCGCAATTTGCAAAGGAAGTAAAAAAATAAAAGATGGCGATTTACTTGATTTTGCTGATGATTTTGCGGCAAAAATTATTAAAAAACTTGATGACGGATTTTGTCTGCTTGAATTTTGTGAAGAAAAATTTGATGAAAAGCTTGAAAAATATGGCCTAACGCCGCTTCCGCCTTATATTAAAAGAGAAGAAAATCCGACGAAAGAAGACGAGAAAAATTATCAAACAGTTTATGCGAAAAATGGCAGCGCTGTTGCGGCGCCAACCGCCGGCCTGCATTTTAGTGATGAAATTTTTAAGAAGCTTGAAGCTAAAAAAATAAAATGGGTTTTTGTGACGCTAAATGTTGGTGCGGGAACATTTTTGCCGGTTCGAAGTGACAATATTAAAGATCACAAAATGCACCAAGAATATTTCGAAATCTCGCAAGAATCTGCGGAAATTATAAACGAGGCTAGGGCGCGCGGCGGAAGAGTTGTCGCGGTTGGAACGACTTCTTTGAGAGTTTTAGAATCGATTTGTGATGAAAATGGAATTTTAAAATCGGCGAAAATGAAAACGGATATTTTTATTTATCCGAGCTATAAATTCAAAATCGTTGATGTTTTGGTGACCAATTTTCATTTGCCGAAATCAACTTTGTTTATGTTGGTTTGTGCTTTTGTTGGCAAGAAAAATGCGCATAAAATTTATGATCATGCGATTAAAAATAAATATCGGTTTTTTTCGTATGGAGACTCGTCTTTATTGGTTAAAAACGATTCGGCTTAGATGGTTATCGCCAAGAGATTTAAATTCCATTTCTCGACTTATTTCTGCTTGTTTTTTGCTAAAATTACTCAAAATATATCTAGATATTTATCGTAATTTTAACAAAAGAGCGCTAAAAATATGATCAAAAATATCTTGACGATGCTATCTAGAGTTTTTTGCAAATATTTCTTTTATTTTTACCATTTTAACAAATCTTGAAAAGGCAAAAATAGTGCTGTAAATAACGCCATTGAAGCCATAAATAAAATATCGGCGCACAAAATAAGCTTTGAAAAATGTAAAAATTGGAGTTATAGCAATTTTTAGGCAAGAAGGATTTTTACCTTTTTTAAAACTGTCCAAAGCCTGCATTGAAGAATAGGAATTTATTTTTTCGATCCAGTGCTCAAAAGAGCGGAACGATTGGTGATAAATGATATTTTTCAGCTGTGAAATTTTATTTTCGACATCTTTTTTTAATTCGACCGAATCGTGAATTGAGCTGTTTTTAAACCCAGCAAAATTGCGGTTGTAAAGTCTTAATTGATTGTAATAATAGGCGAATTTATGAGGTTTTTTTTCGAAGAAAAATTTGTTAACAATTTTTATGCGATATCCAAAAGCTTTATTTTGTTGGTTATTTTTGAATAAATCAGAGATTTCATTTGCGAGTTCTGGCGAAACTTCTTCGTCGGCGTCAATATTTAAAATCCAGTCATTTTTACAGCTGTTTTCGCCGAAAATTTTTTGTGGCCCATAGCCCTTCCATTCATTAAAAATAACTTTCGCACCTAATTCTTCAGAAATTTGGCGAGTGTTGTCAGTGCTTCCCGAGTCAATAACTAAAATTTCATCGGCGATTTTTTTAACTGCGCTAATTATGGCACCGATTCGATCACCTTCATTTTTTGCAATAATAAAAACCGAAAGCGCAATATTGTTCGAGCTCATATTTAATTAATTTAATTCTTTTTTTTAAAATTTAACTGTGATAATATAAAATCTGAAATTCTTTATCAAACTAAATTTCTTGATTTATGAAAAAAAGTGTAGTGAAAAAATTATTGATTGCGCTTGCGATCGTTGCAATTATTGCTTTTAGTGCGCTAATTATCAGAAATTATACTACGAAAACCTCGTTTAAATATGGCAATGGTGAAGTTGAAAATCTTGCCCATCAAGCCCAAGACGCCGTTAGTGGCGCGGTTGTAGGCGAGGCTCAAAATAACAAAACTGAAATTGATAAAACTATTCTTGAAATTTCTCCTTCTGAATTTGTTCTTGGCGATAAATCTGCGCCGGTTACGATTGTTGAATATGCTTCACTTTCTTGCCCGCACTGTGCTTCATTTTATCGTGATGCTTTTGAAAGTTTGAAAAAAGATTATATTGAAACTGGAAAAGTAAAATTCGTTTATCGTGACTTTCCTTTGAATCAACCAGCCTTAGCCGCCGCCATGGTTGCGGTTTGCAGAGTTAGCGGCGAAGAGGAAAATAAAGCGGAAATTTATCATAATTTTGTAAAGGCTTTGTTTAAAACTCAAGATTCTTGGGCTTTCGATCCGCAATATATCGACAAGCTTGAAGCTATTGCAATGCTTGATGGAATGGCTCAAGAGACTTTCAAGAAATGTTTAGAAAATAAAAAATTGCAAGAGAAAATTTTGGTTGCAAGAATGTCTTCTTCTAAATCTTTGAGCATAAATTCTACGCCGACATTTTTTATTAATGGTGAGGCGTTCGAAGGTTTTGTTGACTATAAAACCATCAAAAAAGCAATTGATGAAAAACTAAAGTAAATTTATGTCAGAAAGTAAAATTTCGGTAAGAAATCTTAAGAAGAATTTTGGCTCAAAAGAGGTTTTGAAAGGCATTGATTTTGATGTTAAGCGGGGCGAATCATTAGTGATTTTAGGTGGATCGGGAAGTGGAAAATCGGTGTTGATAAAAACGATTGCGTCTCTTATAAATCCGAGTTCTGGAAGTATAAAAGTTGATGGCGAAGAAGTGTCTGAAATATCTCAAAAAAACCGCGATAATTTAATGGAAAAATTCGGCTTTTTATTTCAGGGCGGAGCCTTGTTCGACTCTCTTCCAATTTGGGAAAATGTTGCCTTTCGCCTTCTTAACTCGAATAAAATGAGTAAAAAAGATGCGCGAGAAATTGCACTGAAAAAGCTACGCGCTGTTGGTTTAAGTGAAGATGTTGCAAATTTATATCCGTCTGAATTGTCGGGGGGGATGCAGAAGAGGGCTTCTCTGGCGCGGGCTGTTGCTGCTAATCCTGAAATTATTTTTTTCGATGAACCTACGACAGGACTTGACCCAATCATGGCTGACGTGATTAACGACTTAATTATTTCTAACAGCAAAGAGCTTGGCGCCACAACAATCACAATCACTCACGATATGCATTCGGCGCAAAAAATTGCTGACAAAATCGCGATGCTTTATGAAGGAAAAATTATTTGGTTTGGTGGTGTGAAAGATATGTATTCTTCGGGCAACGAATATCTCGATCAGTTCATTCATGGCCAATCTCGTGGGCCGATTAAATTTATGGTTTAGAAATAGAG
>CAMCFD010000038.1 GCA_945874115.1 Rickettsia typhi
CTTGGCAAAGAAATCTTGGCTAAATCTGGCCTTGCAATTATTGCCGCCGACGATTTAGGCGACGCTGCTGCGAAAATCGTTAAAGCAGTTGAAAAAGAAAATGCAGTTTCATAATTTATAATTAAAATTTAAAAAAAATGTCAGTCTTAGTAAACAAAAACACAAAAGTTATCTGCCAAGGATTCACCGGCGCTCAAGGCACATTCCACTCTGAGCAAGCTGCGGCTTATGGCACCAAAATGGTTGGCGGCGTTACTCCTGGAAAAGGCGGAACAACTCACTTAAACTTGCCAGTTTATGACACAGTTTTTGACGCGCGCAAAGCAACTGATTGCAACGCTTCAGTTATTTATGTTCCACCTCCATTCGCGGCTGACGCGATTCTTGAGGCAATCGACGCTGAAATCGAGCTTATCGTTTGCATCACTGAAGGCATTCCAGTTATTGACATGGTTCGCGTGAAAAAAGCTTTAAGTGGCTCACGCTCTCGTTTAATCGGACCAAACTGCCCCGGAATCATTACTCCAGGTGAGTGCAAAATCGGGATCATGCCCGGCCACATTCACAAAAAAGGTTCAATCGGGATTGTTTCTCGTTCAGGCACATTAACTTATGAAGCAGTTCACCAAACTACTCGCGCTGGACTTGGCCAAACAACGTGTATCGGAATTGGCGGCGACCCAGTTAATGGCACCAACTTTATTGATTGCCTTGACATGTTCTTGTCTGACCCTGAAACTCAAGCCATGATCATGATTGGCGAAATCGGCGGATCTGACGAAGAAGAAGCTGCAGAGTTTTTAAGAATCGAAGCTAAAAAAGGCCGCACAAAACCTTGCGTTGGCTTTATTGCAGGAAGAACAGCTCCTCCAGGACGCAGAATGGGTCACGCTGGCGCGATCATTTCTGGTGGCAAAGGTGGCGCTGAAGACAAAATTAACGCAATGAAAGAAGCTGGAGTTATGGTTTCTGACAGTCCGGCACTTCTTGGCGAAACAATGTTGAAATTGTTGAAGAAATAGTTTTAAAACTAGAGATATGTTTATTTAAAAGGCGATTTCCTTAGGGGGATCGCCTTTTTTTTGGCTAATATTAAGCGAGATGAATATGAGGACGGGGCTTCAAACCCAGTCCTGCTTTAGGGGGACATAAGAAATTAACCATGCAATACAGAATTTGTGATAAAATCTATTCTGATGTTTACTTAAAATCTTTTTTTGTAATTTAAGAATTCACAAAACCCTTAACTGCTGCGCAAGATAGGACAATATATAACATAAAATCTATTAAATCTTGATTTTATATTCTAATAAAGTTAAAAATTATACCAACTCTATCAAATTAAATAATAGTATAATTATGAATGTTCAGAACATTTCTGAAAAGCAAATTAATGCAGATGGTTCATTTGATGTTAGTATAATAAATCCCAGCACAACATCTTTAATAATTTTTCAACCTAAACTAAGATCATTACCTGATAATTTACCGCAAGGATTATCTAAACTTGATCTTGGTGGTTGCGAGAAATTAGAATCTTTGCCTGATTATTTACCGCAAGGATTAACTAGGCTTGATCTTACCAGTTGCAGAAGCTTAAAATCTTTGCCTGATAATTTACCCAAAAACTTAACTGAACTTGATCTTTCTCATTGCAAAAGCCTAGAATATTTACCTCATAATTTACCAGAAAGATTAACTAAACTTAATCTTGTTTATTGCGCGAAATTAGAATCTTTGCCTGATAATTTACCACAAGGATTAACTAAACTTGATCTTGGTGGTTGCGAGAAATTAGAATCTTTGCCTGATTATTTACCGCAAGGATTAACTAGGCTTAATCTTGTTTATTGCGCGAAATTAGAATCTTTGCCTGATAATTTACCACGAGGATTAACTGAGCTTGATCTTAGTGGTTGCGATAAATTAGAATTTTTACCCGATGATTTACCGTGGGGATTAACTAAACTTGCTCTTCGTTGTTGCGAGAAATTAGAATCTTTGCCTGATAATTTACCACGAGGATTAACTGAGCTTGATCTTAGTGGTTGCAAGAAATTAGAATCTTTACCTAATAATTTACCAAAAGGATTAACTAGGCTTGACCTTTATGGTTGCCAAAATCTAATCATAACCTCCAAGCTAATTTCACAACTGAAAGCACTTGAAGAAAATGGCTGCGAAATAAAATATCCGCGACATTTGAATCTTAATAACCAAGCTGCCTTTGCAAAACAAAAGCTTGAAGAAATTATAACAAAATACAATGAAACAAATGAAAGAAAAGATTTTGAGCACATAAAAACAATCACTCATCGCTTTTTAAGCGAAGGAATTGGAGCCAGAGGAGGAATTAAAGCAATTGCGGCAACAATTTTTCCAATTTTAGAAGAATTAGAAAAAAACCCAAATCACTTGCTGTGGATTGATGAAATTTCAGAAATTTATTTAACTAATTGCATTAACCAGCCGGTTGCAGGTTTTGCAGAAATATCGGGTTGGATGGATGTTGCAAAAGCAAAGAAAATTTCGGATAAATTTGAAGCGGCAAGATATCCACTTGCAATTGTAAGTCTTTTGACGTTTATTAAAAAACTTCCTCCTCAAAATGCCCAGGGCGCACCAAATCACCAACTTCTGCAACAACCAGGCGAAAGAACTGAAGCCGAAGCCGCAAATGCATTTCTTCGCGAAGTGCATAAAGAATTGCTTAAAAATGGTGAAATAAAAAAACCATGGCCCGGAATTGCTGAAAAAATTGCCTATGAAGGCACTATAACACAATGGATTCAAACACCAAGCTTAATAGAAAAAGCGGTTGCATTTGTTAAAGAAAATGCGCTAAATGCAACACAAGATGATATATTGTCGTTTTTGCTAGAAGGCTCGGGGCGTAAGACTTGGCAAAAAATGATTATTAGCAAAGAAGATTATAAAAAAATTGAAGAAAATTTTAAAAGAAAATATAATATTTTAGAATTATTTTGCCAAAGTAAAAACCCTGAAGAAGCTGAATATCTTGAGGGAGATGATTTGCAATATCTTAAAAAATTAGAAGAAGGATCGGCCCCAAAAATAGAATGCGATTATTATAAAGAGCTGACTTTATTAGCAGAATTAAATCAAGAAACACTAGCGGGGGAGCTTATTTTAGAGAAAGAAACAGCGCTCTCAAAACTAGCTAAAAAGATAACAGATGAAGAAATGAAGAAAAGAAAACTTCCTGCAACTCCTTCAGTACAAGAAGATAGAAAAGAAAGAGTCGACAGGCTTTTCAAAAAACTTCTAGAAAAATTTGAAGAAAAATCTCAAGCAAAACAGGCAGAAGAGCTCGGATTTTCGCCTCGAACTAGAGAATCTCGAGCTCTTGCAGAAGAAAGAGTTCATGGATTGCAATGGCAAATTTAACGAATTATTATTGGCAACAATTTTATGTTTAAATACTCAGGAATAAGAAATTTGAAAAATATCTAGAAATTTACAATTTCACAAATCAACTTTATACTGAAATACAAAAAGAATATTCCAAATAATTTATCAATATATTTTATATATTTCATCACTTGGTTTTTATAAAGATTAAAAATTGCAGCAATTCCGGCAAAAATTAAGAAAGTCGCAAAAATCATCCAAACTGACCATAAAAATTTTGTAAAATTTGTTATGTCGCTATTGATAAAAGCTACAATCAAAACTGTGTAAAATAGCAAAGCTTTAGGATTGAAAGCAGTTAAAAAACCTGAAATAAAAACTTGTTTATTCTGTAATTTTATATCGCCATTTAAACTCTGATAGAAAATCATTTTAATACCAAAATAAGCGAAATATATAGCGCCAATAATATGAAATATTATATAAATTGGCTTTATAGCAAATACAATTTGTGAAATTCCAAACATACCAAAAAATATCAATATTGAATCAGCAGCGGCAACGCCAAGAATATATATCAAGGCTGATTTCATGCCGTTTTTTAGTGTCACGCTAGAAACGCCAACAAGAACGGGGCCCGGTGCAAGCATAGCCATAAAATGTGCTGCTGCAATTTGTAAAAACGCTGGTTCAAGCATATTTAGTGTTAATTTAAAAATAATTGATTATTTTAAAGATTAATTTTATCATTTGCAAAAATTATATTTACAATATTAATACTTTCAATTTATGAGCAGGCAGCAAAAAATAGGTGAAGCATTATCATCTTTAATGAGAATGTCAAGATTGGCGCCTGTTAATGCCGCGACTGCTTTTAATCCTCAAGCTTACAGAAGAAATATTCAAGAACAAGAAGATAAAAAAGCTAATGAAACAGTCAATAATTTAGTTTCTGATTTCAATAGAAACGGCGCTATGCCAAGCGCTGAAGAGTTTGTAAGACATCATGCCCGGCTTTCAAGCGAAAGCAAAGATTTAAAAACTTATCTTACAACAGATAAAGAAACACTTGTTGTAGCAAAAAGAATTGTTAAAAATCAAAAGCTTGAAAGCCAGAGTGAAGAGTTTTTAGAAAAATTAATTTTAGGTGAGAAATCCGCTAAATCTGATGAGAAAGGCTCGATGCCAGTTTATATTGCCCCAATTGAAGACAGCGAATATGAATCAGCTCATCAAGAATATTTAAGCACCAAAACCAAAGAACGCGTTATGGCAGTTGGTGGCCCCGCCGCTGAAGATCAAATTTTATTATCATCTTTTATTCCAAGTCTTCGTGAAAAAATCAACTCTTTTTTTATTAGCGCAGGTTGGGCAAACACAAATCAATCTAACTCTGCAATGCAGGTTCATGCAAGACACGGCAATGCTTTAAATGCTGATTCTGCTTTAACTGGCCATGCATTATTATCAAAATTACTTCAACGAGAATTAATAAAAATTATAGTCGGACCCGCTAATGAATTAAGAAAATCAATTGAAGAGCCTGATTATAGAAAAATCCATGTTAAATTTACACTGGATCCGCGCAAATTAAAAATATATTTAGGAAATGAAATTAACTGGGCCAAACAAAAGTTTAGAAAAGATATTTTAAAAGAACAAGACCAGCACGACTTAAACAGGCTTGAGTCGGTGTTATCGGCTGAAATAATGCGTGCAGTCGAAAAAGAATTGAGTGAAAATTTAGGAACTGACTTTAAAATTATCGAAGGCAACGAAAGAAAAGTTGCAGAATCATCTTCTATTCACACCGCATTAACTGAAGAAGAACATAGAGAAACCATTAGCGAAAACAAACATTTGCAAGGGATTAATATTGAATCAATTGAGTTAAGCAAAGAGCGCATTGATGAACTGTTTGGCAAGAACCATCAAATATTTTCTGCATTTTCATATCAGGGAGACGGCCAAACTCCGGCAACTTATCATCAAGATGCTCGCGATGTTGTTACTAAAATTTTCAATCAAGAATGGCTTGAACCTGCGGTGGTTACTAAAATTCTTACTTACAATAAAAATGGCAACGCCGCTCTTGCCGGAGTTATTGCACTTGAAGACGGAAAAGAAAGATTTATCCCACTTGACAAAATGCATTTTACTGGTGGATATATGGCAAAATTAATGTATGAAAATCCATTAAAAGAATCTGTAGCAGATTGGATTTCAAAAATGTCAGATTTGGCAAAAACCATGGGAATAGAAATAAGTGAAGACGCCAGAAAAAAAGTCACACAATTTATAAATACAGCAATTGATGTAATTTATGGCGAAGCTACTACGCAAGATACAACTGTGGCGACCGGAGTATCAGTTAACGCAATATTAAAAAGAACGCCAGAAATTAACAAATTTTTAGAAGAATTTGGAACTACTGGTCAAATTGCTGTCGTAAACAGCCACTGGACAATGTTTGCCAAAGATGATGAACATGTTATTGTTCGCATTACAGGCGGCGGCAACACTGGTTCAGAAGAATATAATCCAAATTATTTTTTAAATGTAATTGCCAATACTAACCGCATTTTTAGCGATGCTTTGGTGGGCATAATTCGTTCATATGGCTGTCCGCGCTCAATTAACGCAATTAATTCAACTGTTTTTGAAGAAATAGCCGAAGGCTTAGTAGTAAGTTATGGTAAAGGCGGAACCGGAAATACTAAAAGATTTTCTGAAGCCGCTATCGGGTTAGCTCTTCTTGGATATGAAAAAGAAGTAGTGCAATATTTTTCTAAATTTGAAGATTATAAAGGTTCTAACATGGGTGAAGAAATTGCCAAAATGATTCGAGATTTTAAAAATGAATCAGATTTTCTACTCGATTCTAAAAGCAAAACTCGCGGCGCAATGGGTTATCAAAAACATGATGAGTTTTTTGCCAATTATGATTTTGAAGGCTTCAATGCTTTTTCTTGTTTAGAAGAAAAAACGGTTTTGCAATCCGATGAAGCTTCTAATGCGAAATTTAGTGAAAAATTGTCGCCTTCGCAAACGCCAAAAGATTTTGAAGCTACTAAAGTTAAACAAGAACGCGGTAAAACTCGCTAAGTTAAGTTTAACTAAATTTTACAAATCCAACAAAGTCGTAAAAACTTGTGTTGGCTTTATTGCAGAAGAACCTACACTCAATGGCTATTTTGCACCAAGCAATGGTGAATTGAAACAATAAATTCTTAATTTTTGCACTTGATTTTTTTTATTTTAATTCTCGCCTAAATTCTTCATTTTTAATTAACGAAAACCTCCCAATTTCCCCTTTACATTTACATTCAACCCCAATAAAATAAATGCAGGTAATTTTCACCAATTTACCACAATTTATTAATTAATTTTTCAAAAATATGAACGACCGCAAAAAAGCCCTCGATGCTGCATTATCACAAATTGACAAGCAATTCGGAAAAGGTTCTGTGATGACTTTCGGCCAAAAGGCCGTAACTGATGTTGAAATTATTCCATCTGGTTCTTTGGCGCTTGATTTAGCGCTTGGTGTTGGCGGATATCCGCGTGGCAGAATCGTTGAAATTTATGGCCCTGAATCTTCAGGAAAAACCACACTTACTTTACACGCAATTGCCGAAGCTCAGAAAAAAGGCTTGTCTTGCGCCTTCGTTGACGCCGAACACGCTTTTGACCCAAGCTATGCTAAAAATTTAGGCATTAATCTTGACGATTTAATTATCTCTCAGCCTGACAACGGTGAAGCGGCTCTTGAAATCACCGACACTTTAGTGCGTTCTGGCGCGGTTGATTTAGTCGTGATCGACTCAGTTGCAGCGTTGGTTCCACAAGTTGAGCTTGAAGGCGGAATGGCCGACAACCAAATGGGTTTGCAAGCGCGCTTGATGAGCAAAGCTTTGCGCAAACTTACTTCTACTGTTTCAAAAAGCAATTCTACCATTATTTTCATCAACCAAATCAGAATGAAAATCGGTGTTATGTTTGGTTCTCCAGAAACAACATCAGGCGGAAACTCGCTTAAATTCTATGCTTCAGTTCGTTTGGATATTCGTCGCGGCTCGCCAATCAAAGACCAAGACGAAGTTTTAGGAAACGAAACTCGCGTGAAAGTTGTGAAAAACAAAGTTGCTCCACCTTTCAAAACCGCTGATTTCGAGATTATTTATGGCGAAGGCATTTCTAGAAGTGGCGAAGTTATTGACCTTGCAACCAAAAGCGAAATTATCGAAAAATCTGGCTCGTGGTATGCTTATAAAGGCAATAAAATCGGCCAAGGCAAAGAAAATGTAAAAGCTTATTTGAAAGAAAATCCGGCGATTTTAGTCGAGCTTGAAGAAGCTTTGAGAAAAAAACTTGGAATCGGCGTTAAAAAAGGTTCTGCCGCTGCCGCTGCTGCGACTCAACAAGCTGGTTCAGAAAGTGAATCAAAAGAAGAAGCACCAACAGCTAAACGCAAGAAATCTGCTTAGTTTTTAGCTTGATCGAAACGAAATCAAAAGCCTCGTTCCTACAAATTTGTGGGGCGGGGTTTTTTTCTTAGCTTAACTTGCGACAAATTTTAGAACTCGCCAGAAACTACACAAAAGCCACTTAAAAAGTCTCGACACACTCCCACAAATAGCGCGGATAAGCGATTCACTAAAGATTATTCACTCACGAAAAACATTATTTCAACAAAGCACTTGCAATTTTTAACAATCACGCTAAAATTGTCAGCCGTGTCGCACTCATAGCTCAATTGGGTTATGAACGATTGCGATCTCTGATCGCAAGGAATTGTATATAATTCCAGTGAATAACGAGAAAAATTTATAATTTTTCTCCGGCGCAAGTCGTCTTCGAGGCTAAGCCGAGAAAAGCGACGCCGCGTTAACAAGTAAGGTTTTATTTTACGCACTCGTAGCTCAATTGGATAGAGCATCTGACTACGGATCAGAAGGTTGTAGGTTCAAATCCCGCCGAGTGCGCCAAACATTTTTCACAAATCTCTCAATTATTTTGACTAAAAATATAGCTTAAAATTTCGCCTAACTGCGCCAAATCTCCACAAAATCTTACCAAAATTTCACCAACATAAACGCCACAATATCGCCGAAATTTCGTGCTTATTTTTTAATGAATTATCTTTCAACTAAAATTTATCCCCCTTCCCCAAAACAAAAAATTTGGTTTTCAAAAAATACCATTGCAACCTCACATTGAAAAAATATTTCCACCGCATTAAATTTAATGTGGATAAAGGTTATTTTATTAACAAAATTGGAGGTTTTATGCTTAATTGGTCACTTAGTTTTCTAGTCTTGGCAATAATTGCCGGATTACTGGGATTTACTGGCGTTGCGGGCACTGCTATGGGAATTGCGAAAGCTTTATTTGTGATTTTCTTGGTGATGTGGCTGATCGCACTAGTTATGGTATCATCGTTTTTTAAGAAGAAATAATACCGAATCTTGTACAAATTTTCGACAATAAAAAACCCGCCTTTAACCAAATAAAGACGGGTTTTTTAAAGAACTTTTGAGCAAAAAACTAGGCCAATTCTTTCAATTTTTCTGCCAAGTCTGTTTTTTCCCACGAAAAACCACCGTCAGCTTCTGGAGCGCGACCGAAGTGTCCGTAAGCCGCAGTTCTTTTATAAATTGGCTTGTTTAAGCCAAGATGCGTGCGAATTGCGCGTGGCGATAAATCAACCAACTCATTGATTACTTTTACGACGTCTTCGCCAGCAATGCCGCTGCCGTGGTTGTTGACATAAAGCGACAAAGGCTTAGAAACGCCAATTGCGTAAGAAATTTGGATTGTGCAACGATCTGCAAGACCAGCCGAAACCACGTTTTTCGCCAAATAGCGCGCCATATAAGCCGCCGAGCGATCAACTTTAGTCGGATCTTTTCCAGAAAACGCACCACCACCATGAGGAGCCGCGCCACCGTAAGTGTCAACGATGATTTTGCGTCCAGTTAATCCGGTGTCGCCGTCAGGTCCACCAATTACGAATTTTCCGGTCGGATTCACCAAAAATTTATCGTCAGAGCACATCCAGCCTTTCGGCAAAGTTTGCTCTACATAAGGCTTGATAAGCTCGCGAACTTTTTGCGCAGTATATCCTTCTGGATGTTGAATTGAAACCAAAATTGTTTCCGCGCCAACAGGAACGCCATCAACATAGCGCAAAGTCACTTGACTTTTAGCGTCAGGCCCAAGACCAGCAAGCTTTCCGCTTTTAACTGCATCCATAATATTGTGCAAAACGCGGTGAGAATAATAAATCGCCGCCGGCATCAAAACGTCGGTTTCACGGCACGCATAGCCAAACATGATTCCCTGATCGCCCGCACCCTCGTCTTTACCAGCCGAAGCATCAACACCAACCGCAATATCCGCAGATTGCTCGTGAAGCAAATTAGTAATTTCAAGATTTCTCCAATCGAAACCTTTTTGTTCATAACCAATTTCTTTTACAACGCCGCGGACTATGGCTTCGAAGTCGTTTTTAGAAATTTCAGGAGCTCGAATTTCACCGCCAATTACGATTCTGTTAGTTGTCGCAAAAGTCTCAATTGCAAGGCGCGAATAAGCATCTTTGGCTAAATAGGCATCAACCAATGCGTCAGAAATTTGATCGCAAATTTTATCGGGATGGCCCGCAGCAACAGATTCAGAGGTAAAAAGAAAATTCTTTGGCATAAGTCTCCTAAAATAATAATTTAAAATCTTTTAATATAACCAATTCTTACAGAAGTAAAATTTACATCAATAATATTTATTTTATCAATGTATCTTTGAACACTAAAACGAAACGCGTCTTGCGACTTTTCAAATGGCGCCAATTGAAAACCAAGCCCTAAAAAAGGATTTGTTTGGTGATCTTTTAGCTTAGAATATCGCCCAACACTTTCAAAAATCACCAATGACGAAACCATGTCAGACAAGCCCGCTTCAGCAAAAAGCTCGAAGCTATCTTTTTCAATTGGCGCAAAAAATAATGCTGAAAAATTGTAATAATCCATCTTAAAATGCGGATTCAGATAGACAAAATAATTTTGCAAACCAACATTATTTTCTAGGTCGGTTTGTGTCCAATTCGCATTAAAACCAAGGTTTTCATGAATTCGCAAATGTGCGCCAAACGTAATATTTTCAATGCCTTCAAGCTGATCTCCTAAAGAAGGAGTTTTAAAATTAACGTTTACTCCGCCACTTGAAACTTCGGGCGCGCTATATTCTAGCGTTAACGACGGCCTTAAGAAAAACTCTTCAGCGCCAAACGCTTGATTTTGCGCATAAAAAAACACAGCAAAAATTGTGGCGAAAAAAATGCGGCCAAAATTATTCATAAATTTTTGAAAATATTTAGGGGGCTCCCTGCAAGAAAATTGCGAAAAACATAGATGTCACAAATCCTACGTCAAAATATTTAAAAAAGCAAGAAGATTCGAAAAAAACTTGATTTTGTTTGAGAAATGTCTAAAATTCAACCTAAGGCCAAGATTCAAAGCCTTTTTACGGCCTTTTTTGGTCATTTTATAAGTCAATTTTGCCATTAAAATAAATTATATGCCCCACATTATTGTCGAACATTCTAGCGATATTTCAGAAAAAAACATTGTCGATTTCTTGCCAAAAATTCAACAAGAAATGGAAAAAATTCAAGGTGGAAATTTCTCTTTAGAAGCTTGCAAAGCGCGAACTTTAAGCTTTAAAAATTATTTTGTTGGCGCAAAAAACCAAGAAAAATCAGCATTTTTTCACATCACGATCAAAATTTTAGCAGGAAGATCTCTTGAAATTAAACAAGAATTAGCACAAAAAATTGCAAAAATCACCGGAGATTTTCTAAAATTACAAAATATTACAAAAGACAGAACCGATTTAAGCGTTGATATCGTTGACATGGAAAAAGAAACTTACCAAAAAATCACTTTTTAATGACGTATTTTTTTCTAAAAAGCGTTATTATTGGCTTTTCGCTCGCTTCCGTGATTGGCCCAATTTCAATTTTATGCGTAAAACAAACAATTAGAAATGGTTATAAAGCCGGATTTGTTTCAACACTTGGAGCAACTACGGCCGAAGCATTTTACGCCGCCGTCGCAGCTTTTGGTTTGACGATAATTTCTGATTTTTTAGTGAATAATCAATTTTATTTTCGTGTTTTTGGTGGCGCGTTTTTGCTTTATTTGGGCGTCAAAACAGTGTTTTCAAAATTGCCAAAATCACAAGATGTTAAGATGAAAAATAATTTATGGGCGAATTATTTTACCGTTACTTTTCTTACAGTCTCTAACCCACTCACGATAATTTTATTTCTCTCGGTTTTTGCAAGCTTAGGGCTTGGCGCTAACGACGCGATGAATCCATTCGTTATGACTTTTGGCATAGCGCTCGGATCAATACTTGCATACTCTTTGCTCATTTTAGTGGCGGCGGTTCTTAAGAAAAAAGCCAGCGACAGGGCTTTGGAAATTATTCACATCGCCTCAGGCCTTATGATTATTGGCTTCGCGCTTTATGCATTTTTTGGCGCATTTAAATAAATTATATAAAAATGTTTGGAAAAAATAAAATTTTAAAACCAGAAAACGGCGATGGCTCTAGTTTAAAAGTGCAAGAAATTTTTGCGACATTTCAAGGTGAGGCCATTTATGCCGGCTGGCCTTCAGTTTTTGTCAGGCTTGGCGGCTGTAATCTCGCCTGCGATTTTTGCGACACCGAATTCGATAGTTTTGAAGAATTATCAATCGAAGAAATTATCGCAAAAGTTGTGAACTTATCAAGAAATTCGCAAGGCAAAACAACGCATAAACTTATTGTCATCACCGGCGGAGAGCCTCTGCGCCAGCCAATAGCGCCACTTTGCCAGCGGCTGGTCGACGAAGGATTCCTCGTGCAAATCGAAACAAACGGCACAATTTTTCGCGAACTTCCGCGCGAAGTGAAAATTATTTGCTCACCAAAAGTTGCGAACGGAAAATATCACACAATCAGGCCAGACCTGCTTTCGCGCATTGACGCGTTTAAGTTTATAATTTCGGTTGACAAGAAAGAATATAGCGATATTTTTGAAGTTGGACAATCACAAACCGACGCGGCGGTTTATTTACAACCGATGGATGAATATGATGCCGCCAAAAACCTTGCTAATCAAAGGCTCACGCTAAAATTGGCCGAGGAATATGGCGCGCGAATTTCGCTGCAAACGCATAAAATTTGGGGAATTGCCTAAAACAACAATTTTATTTTAGACCAAAATTTTAAGTTGCAAAAATGGCTAAGAACCTCGCCAATCAATACTTCACATTAAAAATTCGCAAAAAACATAACGCGCCATTTTCATCTCAACTTCACAAATTTTGGATTTTTTAAGGATTTTTTCGCGAAGAAACCAATTTATTCTTATTTAAAACTGCGGATATAAACCACAATCGCCATCACTGCCGCTGGAGTGATTCCTTGAATGCGTAGAGCCGCCGCAATATTTTGCGGCCTTGCCAAATTTAATTTTTCACGAACCTCAAGTGACAAACTCTGAATTTTTCCATAGTCAATTTCGAGAGGAATTTTAATATTTTCATCTTGTTTCAAAATCGCGATATCCTGCTCTTGGCGCTTAACATAAGGCGCGTATAACCCGTCAATCGCAATTTGTTTTTGCGTATTTTTATCAATTTTGGCAATTTCTGCGGGCCAAATTTTTTGCAACTGCTCCAAACAAAAATCGGGGTTTTTATTTTTTCCCGCTTCAAAATTTTCACCTTCAACGCTCAATTTAAGCTCGTTTCTCGAAATATTTTCTTTCGCAAGCGAATTTATTTCAGGAAAACTAAGAAGCTCGAAAGCGCTGCGCACTACTCCGTCTTGCTTCATCGCAATATCAAATTCGGCAAGTTTTTTGGGCGAAATTTTTAAATCGCGCAAAATTTGCGTTGCGTCATCAAGTTTTTTCTTCTTGGCCAAAAATGCGTCTCGCCGCTTGGCCCTAACACAGCCAATGTCAATTCCTGCTAAGGTCAAACGCAAATCAGCGTTATCAGCGCGCAAAATTAAGCGATATTCAGCGCGCGAAGTCAACATTCTGTAGGGCTCGGTCGTTCCAAGCGTCGTCAAATCATCAATCATCACGCCAATATAACTCGTGGCGCGACTTAGCATAAATTCACGCGAATCGCCAAGGCCTTTCAGCGCGGCGTTAATTCCCGCCACAATGCCCTGCCCCGCGGCCTCTTCATAGCCAGTCGTGCCGTTAATTTGCCCCGCAAAAAACAGTCCCCGCACTTTTTTAGTTTCAAGCGTCGGCAAAAGTTCGCGCGGATCAATAAAATCATACTCAATCGCATATCCGGCCTGTGCCATCACGCAATTCTCAAGGCCTTTAATCGTTTGCAAAAACTCAAGTTGAACATCGATTGGCAACGAAGTTGAAATTCCATTTGGATAAATTAAATCGCCGTCAAGCTCTTCAGGCTCTAAGAAAATCTGGTGGCGCTCTTTGTCAAAAAACCGATGAATTTTATCCTCAATCGACGGGCAATAACGCGGCCCTCGCGACCCAATATAGCCGCCATACATCGCCGATTTTTCCAAATTAGCGTGAATTACATCATGAGTTTTTTGATTGGTATAAGTAATGAAACAGCTGGTTTGCGGCGCTTCAACGCTGTCGTTTAAATAAGAAAATGGCTGAGGAATTTCGTCGCCCGCTTGCTCTTCAAGATTCGAAAAATCAATCGATGATTTCAAAATTCGTGGCGGAGTGCCTGTTTTTAAGCGCGACAAAGCAAAATTAAACTCGCTAAGCCGATCAGAAATACCATAAGATGGCGCTTCTCCTACGCGTCCTGCGGGGGTTTTTTGATCGCCAATATGAATCATTCCATTAAGAAAAGTTCCTGCAGTTAAAACAATTGACTTCGCCAAAATTTTGCGCTCATCGCTCAGAACCACGCCATGAACAGCGCCATCGACAATTTCAAGATCTTGAACCGATCCAAAAATCAGCGATAAATTTTCATAATTCGCACAGCTAAAAATGCCGTTTTCATCGCTTAATTCGCTAAAATCGTCACAATATTCGTCGCCAAATAAAATGCGTCTGATCGCTTTTTTATAAAGTCCGCGATCGGCTTGCGCCCT